>CANRMO010000049.1 GCA_947631755.1 uncultured Lachnospiraceae bacterium
CGGGCCCTCAGGGGTCTCGATCGGGCACATTCTCCCGTAATGGGAGTAGTGCACGTCACGGACCTCAAATCCTGCGCGGTCTCTCGAGAGACCACCGGGTCCTAAGGCGGACAGACGCCTCTTGTGGGTCAGCTCGCTCAGCGGATTATTCTGATCCATGAACTGAGACAGCTGGGAACTTCCGAAAAATTCTTTTACTGCCGCGGTGACAGGCTTGATATTGATCAGCCCCTGGGCAGATATCCCCTCAATGTCCTGCGTTGTCATTCGCTCCCGCACTACGCGCTCCATGCGGGACAGGCCGATGCGGTACTGGTTCTGGAGCAGCTCGCCGACCGCGCGGATGCGGCGGTTGCCCAGGTGGTCAATGTCATCGTCACTGCCGATGCCGTACTCCAGGTGCATATTATAGTTGATCGACGCAAAAATGTCTTCTTTTGTTATATGCTTCGGGATCAACAGGGCAACATTTCTCCGGACCGCCTCACAGCGCTCTTCCTCTGTCTCATTTTCTTCCATGATCCGCTTCAGTTCCGGATAGTAGACTTCCTCTGTGATCCCCAGTGCCTTCTTATCTGCAGACGGCATAAAGGTATTCAGATCCACCATCATATTGGAGAGTATTTTTGCCTGATGCCCCTCTTCTGTCTCCAGCATCACAAACGGAACGGCCGCATTCTGGATCTCTGTCGCCAGTTCCTCGGACACGACAGTCCCCGCCTCCGCCACTACCTCTCCGGTCTCCGGGCTGACTGCATCCTCTGCCAGCGTAAATCCGGCAATGCGGTTGCGGAACGCCAGTTTTTTATTAAATTTATAACGCCCGACTTTCGCCAGGTCATAGCGCCTCACATCGAAAAACATACTGTTGACGAGATTCTCCGCGCTGTCCACCGCAAGCGGCTCGCCCGGGCGGAGCTTCTTGTACAATTCCAGAAGGCCGTCCTGATAATTTTCCGATGGATCCTTTGCAAAACTCGCCAGAATCTTCGGCTCCTCCCCGAACATATCCAGGATCTCCTGATTTGTCCCGACGCCAAGGGCGCGGAGCAGCACAGTAATCGGAACCTTTCTGTTTCTATCTACACGAACGTAAAAAATATCATTGGAGTCAGTCTCATACTCTAACCACGCGCCGCGGTTAGGAATCACTGTAGCAGAATACAATTCTTTGCCCAGTTTGTCGTGGGCGATGCCATAATATATACCCGGAGAACGCACGAGCTGGCTTACGATCACCCGCTCGGCGCCGTTGATCACAAATGTGCCAGTAGCCGTCATCAGCGGAAGATCCCCCATGAAAATATCGTGCTCGCTGATCTCCTCCGTCTCATTATTATGAAGTCTGACTTTGACTTTCAATGGCGCTGCGTAAGTCGTATCTCTCTCTTTGCACTCTTCAATCGAGTACTTCACATCATCTCTGCACAATTCAAAACTCACAAACTCAAGGCTGAGATTTCCATTGTAATCCGCAATCGGCGAAATATCACGGAGCACTTCATTCAGTCCCTCCTCCAGAAACCACTTATAGGAATCTGTCTGGACTTCAATGAGGTTTGGCATCTCCAGCACTTCTCTCTGCTTTGAATAACTCATTCTGACACCTTTGCCGACGTGGACAGGATGTATTCTGTTTTTCTCCATTGATAATCACAACTCCTTGTTTTTTTTACAGAACTGTGGTATACTACAAATTAGGTAGGGGCAATGCGCCTACCATACCACAATAGTGCATTTTCCATCTTACCAAATTTTTCTTAGGATGTCAACAATTTATCGTGATTTTTTCTATAGAAAAAAAATCCGGCGGACAAGAGCCCTGACCCGCAAAGCGGATCGTCACAGCCCGGGTCCACCGGATTTCTTTTTTGTTTTTCGGATCGCAAACGGCCGCGATTACTTCAAAGTAACCTTTGCGCCCTCTGCCTCAAGTTTCTCTTTGATCTCATTAGCTTCCTCTTTGCTTGCGCCCTCTTTTACTACTTTAGGAGCACCGTCTACTACCTCTTTTGCCTCTTTCAGACCAAGGCCAGTCACTTCGCGGACAACTTTGATAACTTTAACTTTTGCTGAACCAACCTCTGTCAGCTCTACGTCAAACTCATCTTTCTCCTCCGCTGCTCCTGCACCGTCTCCGCCTGCTGCCGCAACTACTACGCCTGCTGCTGCCGAAACGCCGAACTCTTCCTCACATGCTTTTACTAAATCATTCAATTCCATAACGCTCATCTCTTTGATAGCGTCGATAAATTCCTGTGTCGTCATTTTACATTCCTCCATTTAATTTAATCACGCCGGCAAAACCGGACTCTTTTACTACAGACATCCACGCGGATGCATTTAACAAAAAACCTCAGACCGCCAGACAGCCTGTTATTCTGCCGCCGGTTCTGCCTCTGCCGGTGCAGCCGCCTCGCCGTCTTTTTCTGCGATCTGCTTGAGCACACGGGCCAGATTAGTGATCGGTGACTGCAGGCTTCCCAACAGTTTGGAAATAAGAACATCTTTCGACGGAATCGTAGCGAGCACTTTGATCCCGGCCTCATCGTAGTATGTTCCATCCACTACCGCGCCCTTGAACTGAAGCACATCTGCCTCTTTGGCAAATTTATTGAGAATCCTTGCCGGGGCAGTCTCATCATCAATGCTGAATGCGATAGCCGTGGGTCCTTCCAGATGCTTGTCGAGCTGCTCGTAGTCAGTGCCCTCGAAAGCGAGATGAAGCATCGTATTTTTGTATACTTTATATACAACTCCAGCCTCTCTCAGTTCTTTACGAAGTCTCGTGTCCTGCTCTACGGTAAGTCCGCGGTAGTCTACGAGCACTGCTGCTTTCGCATCCGCAACATAACCTTTGATCTCGTCAACGACGGGCGCCTTTAATTCGATCTTAGCCATGAGATAGTTACCTCCTTATAAAATTTAGCACAAAGCCATATATTTTATAATCTGCCGGAGGATTTCAAAAAAAGCCCTGTCCGCAGCTTTTTCGCAGACAGGGCAAATGAAATTCCCACACAAAAATTGTATCCACAATCTTCCTCGGCAGGCGCCATGCTTATGCTGGTCTACCAGCACCTGCTGTCTACGGCAGTTATAAACTTTTGTCAGTGTAGCACATGCCACACTCATTGTCAAGAAAATATTAATCCAGTTTCTGAGGATTTACCTTGATGCCAGGCCCCATTGAACTCGCAAGAGAGATACTCTTCATATAAGTCCCCTTTGCGCTCGACGGCTTTGCCTTGATGATGGCATCCATCAGAGTCTTGAAATTCTCGGCAAGCTGCTCCTCTGTAAAGGATACTTTGCCCACCGGGCAGTGAATAATATTTGCCTTGTCCAGACGGTACTCGATCTTACCTGCCTTAATATCATTGACAGCCTTTGTAACATCCATGGTAACCGTGCCGGCTTTGGGGTTCGGCATCAGGCCTTTTGGCCCGAGAACACGGCCGAGACGGCCGACAACGCCCATCATATCCGGAGTAGCGACAACAACATCAAACTCGAACCATCCGTCGTTCTGGATTTTCGGAATAAGCTCTTCGCCGCCGACATAATCCGCACCTGCGGCCTCTGCCTCCGCTACTTTATCGCCCTTTGCAAACACAAGCACACGAACTGTTTTACCGGTGCCGTGGGGCAGTACGACTGCACCGCGCACCTGCTGGTCTGCATGGCGCCCGTCCACGCCGAGACGGACATGAGCTTCTACGGTTTCATCAAATTTTGCAACTGCCGTCTTTTTCACAAGGCTGACAGCATCGGCTACATCGTAAAGAGTTCCACGGTCAACTAACTTTGCAGCCTCTGTATACTTCTTACCTCTTTTCATTTTACAAACCTCCTGGTGGTATTAACGAACATCTTCACTATTTCTCCCACAACGTCCAAATGACATAAGCCTTTTTCTTTCTGCGAAAATTTTGACTAATCTTCCACAACGATTCCCATACTCTTTGCAGTACCTGTGATCATGCTGACCGCCGCCTCAATGCTCCCGGCATTCAGATCCGGCATCTTTGTCTCGGCGATCTTCTGTACCTCTGCCTTTGAAATCGTAGCTACTTTCTTTCTGTTCGGCTCGCCCGAAGCCTTATCCAACTTGCACGCCTTCTTGAGAAGAACGGCTGCCGGCGGAGTTTTTGTCACAAAACTAAAACTTCTGTCCGCATATACGGTAATGACAACAGGGATGATCATTCCCTCCTGTCCCTGGGTTTTCGCATTGAACTCCTTTGTAAACTGGGCAATATTAATCCCGTGCTGGCCAAGCGCAGGGCCGACCGGCGGAGCAGGAGTCGCTTTTCCTGCCGGAATCTGTAATTTAATATATCCTTCGACTTTCTTAGCCATTTTACCTTTCCTCCTAAATCATTAAACCTGTTTCAATTCAGAAAAATCAATCTCAACCGGTGTGTCACGGCCAAACATATCGATGACGATAACTGCCATCTGTTTTGCCGGATGGACTTCCTGGACAACCCCGGCGGTATCCTGCCATACTCCCTCTGTGACGATAACGTGGTCTCCGATAGAAAATGGCGCCTGCTCGGCTTCCGCCAGAAATCCCATATTCGTTATCTCTTCTTCGGTCAGGGGAACCGGTTTGGATCCCGGGCCGACAAACCCCGTCACACCACGTGTGTTTCGCACAACATACCACGTCTGGTCATTCATGATCATATTGATGAGGACATAGGCCGGAAACATCTTCTTCTGCACCTGTTTCCTCTCGCCATTCTTCTCCTCAACAACCGTCTGAACCGGAATCATCACTTCCATGATCTGGTTCTGGAGCCCCCGGTTTTCAATTGTCTTCTCAATATCTGCCTTTACCTTATTCTCATAACCGGAATAGGTATGGACAACATACCATTTTGCTTCTTCTGCCATGGCAACCTCCTATGAAACAATGTTGAGCAACTGAAGTCCCAGGCGGATCAGCCAGTCAATACCGGCAATAACGACACCGAGAACAACCGAAACCACAATCACCAATGAGGACTGTTTCACAAGTTCTTCACGCTTTGGCCATGTGCATCTCTTAAACTCTTTTTTCAGGTTTTTGAAGAAGCCCTTTTTCGAAGTTTTTTCCGCTTCGCTCATAGGACACACATCCTTTCCGAAACACTACACAGACAATTCTTTACTTTGTCTCCTTGTGTAATGTGTGCTTTCTGCAAAATCTGCAATATTTCTTTGTTTCCATTCTGTCCGGATGGTTTTTCTTTTCTTTGGTCAGATTGTAATTACGCTGTTTACATTCTGTACATTCCAAAGTAATCTTAGTGCGCATCTTGTCACCTCCGTGCTATTTTGTTGTCAAAATTTTAGGCATAAAAAAAAGACCTAACTCATCGCCAAACTACTATAACACATCCTCTCCATCCGTGTCAACAACTAATTCCGGCACCAGCCCTCTATTTTCTGCACAGAACTGCCGGCACCCTCACTGGCAGGGACAATGCACAAAAAGTAAAAACATTTTTTTAAATTTATGTCTTGCAATCTGACAGATTATGGAGTATAATGTGACATAGGAAACTAGCATCAACGGAGAAATACAATGCCTTATGGCATGCCACGGAGGGCGTGATTGTTATGGTTGCAACGTATAATTTATATTTAGGCGGATACCTTCCAAATGTATCCCCGAGGTCCAATGTTCACAATCGTCGTGAACTGAAAACTAAATATAAAAGTATTGTCAGTCTGAATAATGCAATTCCCCTTGCCATGGTGCGCCTGTCGAATTCCACCCAGGCTTACGCGCTTAACGTAAAAGAGATATCTATGGAGTTGAAAGAATCGGCAGAAGATGTGCTGCATGGAAGATCTGAGGACGCATCTGACAATATGGACCGGATGGCAGGTCTGTTCAACAGACTATTGAGGCGGAGCGATAACTACGGTGAAGAAAATGGAAGACCGTCCAGGCCGGGCGGTGAGCTCCGTATTCTGGTAGACCGCAATGCCGGTGAACTGCTGGAGGCCGGGTTTCAGATAGATGAAAAAGGGTTCCTCACTGCGCCCGCGGAAAGTGATGATCATCCCGGCGCACATATCCCGGAAAAATTTGCCTCCCAGCTGATCGACAAATGCGAGGAAATGAGCATGAATCCAATGGAGTACGTGGAGCAGAAAGTGTACAGTTACGCTCATCTGCACCAGAGCACGATTGGAACCGCTTATGAGACTTCTATGTTTACCGGCATGCTCTTTAACTCTTACTGCTGACAGGCCGGTTCGGTATTTTATGTTACCCACCCGCCACCGACGCTGATAAAGTGTTGGCAGGCGGGTGGGTTTTTTATTTGCGCGAAGCGTGACGCTCGTGGTTGTTTTTTCCCCTCATTTCTGCTACAATAAACAATAACTTTACTCTCACAGACTTTAAAGGAGGACGCACGATGAAATTCCGCAGTATTTTCCAAAAGATAGTAATCCCGATGGTGCTTATTGTATGCATTTTCGCATTCAGTCTGTTGGCCATTATAGGAAAATTATTTAAAGGCACCTATGAGACCCGCATCTACGAGGACAATAATAATACTGCTGATTTTGTCGCCCAGTCGGTCAGCGGATTTATGGATAAAGCCTATAAACTTTCAGAGAGCCTCGCCAATTCTGAGGAGATCCTCTCCATGAAAACAAAAAAACAGACACCTCTTCTCGAAAACACAGTCGCGCGCAACGACTATTTTGAACTGTTATATGTGCAGGACATGAACGGAGACCAGACCGGGCGCTCGTCCGGCGAGCTGAGCAACCGCGCCAGCCGCTGGTGGTTTATCCAGATGATGGAGACCGACACCCCCTTTGTCTCAAAATCCTACTACTCCGTCAACACAAATATGGCGTGCGCCTCTATCTTTTTCCCGATCAAATCCCACGATAAGACGATTGGCATTTTCGCCTCGGATATCAAACTCACCTCTATACAGAAAACAGTTGAGCAGTTTTCCAACGCAGAACAGGGCAAAACCTCCTTTCTGATCGACGGTGAGGGTGTTGTCGTGGCCCACCCGGAGAGCGTCTATTACGAGGAACTCTACAATTATAAAAACAATACCCACACAGTGGCCAAACAGGATGGAAATGGCAATGTCGTTCATGACGCCGAGGGAAATATTGTGACAAAAGAGTCCCCGATTGAGATATCTGAGGATTATAGCAGTGCTATCCAGGCAGTCATGAGCGGAAAAAGCGGCAGCGGACAGATCAAAGACAACGGAAAAGAGTATTACATAAGCTATGCGCCGGTTCCCCTTGACGGCGTCTCTGATTCCTGGTCCGTCATTACATTACAGGAAAAAAATGTCGCCATGCGGCTGATGGACAGGATCATGAATGCCAGCGTGATCACCACTTTTCTGGCCGTCCTTCTCGCCATTCTTTTAATTCTTGCGATCAGCCACAGCATATCCAGTCCCATCCGGAAGTGCCTGCTCCGCCTGGAACTGCTCTCAAAGGGTGATTTAACTTCCACTGTCCCGCAGACAACCGGCAAGGATGAGTCCGCACAGCTTCTAAGAGCGCTGAACAGCACAATACTCACGATGAAAAAGATCATTGGCGACCTGGCATACCACATGAATCTTCTGGCAAACGGCGATCTGACCGGGGAGACAGAACACGCTTACGGCGGCGAATTCGACCAGATCGGGGATTCCCTGTCCAAAATCCAGACAAGCCTGAACTCATCCCTCTCTGAAGTCGGCCTGAGGGCAAATAAAGTGCAGGACACCTCATACATGATCTCCGAGGCCGCCCAGTCACTGGCGAAAGACACTGCGAGCCAGGCAGACGCCGCCGGGGAACTCTCTGTCACGATACAAAAGATCTCAGAGAAGATTACGGCAAACGCGTCAGCCGCAGATGAGGCCAATAGCAAAATGAAACAGGTGACCCGGGAGATCACCGCGGGCAACACTGCCATTGGCAAATTGTCAGACGCCATGGACAGTATCTACGAGGATTCCCAGAAAATCAACGGTATCACAAAACTGATACAAGATATCGCCTCACAGACGAACCTTCTCGCCATGAACGCCTCCGTAGAGGCAACCAGGGCCGGAAAAGCTGGGGAGAGTTTCGCTGTTGTCGCCGGGGAGATCCGTAGCCTCGCAGACCGCTGCGCGAATGCATCCCACGACACCTATGAACTGATCACTGCCACCCTGTCCGCCCTAAACGGCGGAATGTCCATTCTCGCCGACACCATGCAGTATATGAAGAACAGTACAGCGGATACAAAAGTGACTGAACAGCTGATCGCTGACATCGCGGCAGCCACAAAAGAACAGGCAGAGTCCATCACGCAGATCCTCTCTTTCCTGGAGCAGATTTCCGTGATCATCCAGAACAACTCCGCCGCATCTGAAGAAAATGCCTCTGCCAGTGAGAGTCTCACTACAGAGGCCAATATGCTGAAAAATCTTCTGCAAAACTACCAGTACCGCAAATAGCGCAGCTGTAGAAAGCGGTCAGCGCAGCAGGAGCATCGGGTTTACAGGATTTTGTTTCTCCTTTACCTGATAGTACAGATTCGTGCCCTCCATGGAATAATAACTTGTGGGGGCTGCGATTCTGCCGATCACCTGTCCCTCTGTCACAGAGTCACCTTTTTGTACCGTAATCCCTTTTAGCTGTCCGTACACAACAGTGAAATCATTTCCGATGTCCATCGTAACTGTGCGCCCGGTCTCCTCTGAAGTGCTGATATCCGTGACAATCCCATCCGCACTCGCCTTGACGTCCGCACCCTCTTTTGCCTCGATCAGCAGGGCAGGATTTGTGCGGTACTGCGCGAGCGTCTTAAAATATACCACTTCGTCCGCACTGTATTCCATGAGGATCTCTCCCTCTAAAGGCCAGAGAAGGCCCGTCTCCTGATCAAAATGAAGGTTATTTTTCACCGGTTCTGCGTCTGTCTCGACTGCTTTCGGGGTGGCCTCCGCCTCCGGGGTATTGCGGGCAGTCTTTTCCCCGCCCTCTTCTTCCTCATCATCTTCTTCATCGTCTTCGTCGTCAGTCTCATCTTCCGCGCCCTGGGCAGAAGTTTCTTCCGTCTCTGGTTCCGGCGTCCGGGCCGGTTCCTGGCTCTCCTGGGCCAGCATGGAATCGCCGTCACCGTCTCCTGTTCCCCCGACCAGGCTGTAGCAGATCGCCGCAAAGGCCAGAAGTGCCACAATACCACAGACAAGAGAGATATAAAAACCTTTTTCCTTATAAAACAATACTATCACCTCAACTTTTTTGTTATGGTGATAGTATTGTCGGATTTTATTTTTTTATACAGACAATGACAGCCTGCCCAAAGGTATTCTGCGCCGTGCCCGGACACAGGAATACAGAACCATGATCCGCAGATCCGGTATTACAGGCGCACTTTCTGCAGATGCCATATCTCTTTTGCGTATTCTTCAATGGTGCGGTCCGAACTGAATTTGCCGCACTTAGCTGTCTGGAGCATCGCCATCCTCGCCCATTTATCCTCGTCGCGGTACGCTTTTTCCACCTTCTTCTGGGCTTCCTCATAAGAGCGGAAATCCTTCAAAATAAAGTACTGGTCTGCCCGCTCGCCGCCGTTCTTCTCCAAAAGAGAGTTGTAGAGCTCGCGGAACATCTCCGGGTCATCCTGTGAATATGTCCCATCCACCAGCTGCGTCAGCACTGTCCGGATATCGGAATCCAGATTATAAATATCTCTCGGATCGTACTGGCCGTTCTGCTCATACTCAATTACTTCCTGTGAGGACAAGCCAAAAATAAACGCATTCTCCTCCCCGACTTCATCGACGATCTCTACATTGGCGCCGTCCATTGTCCCCAGCGTCGGCGCACCATTCAGCATGAACTTCATATTACCGGTTCCCGAAGCCTCTTTGGACGCCGTAGAAATCTGCTCGGATACATCGGCGGCGGCAAAGATCATCTCCGCATTGGACACGCGGTAATTTTCAATAAATACCACTTTGATCTTGCCACTGATCGACGCATCATTATTTATGACATCCGCCACATTGTTGATCAGCTTTATGATCGCTTTCGCACGGCGGTATCCGGCTGATGCTTTTGCGCCGAAGATAAATGTCCTCGGATACAGATCCATGCCCGGATTTTTCTTTAATTCATTGTATAAATGCATAACATGCAAAATATTCAACAGCTGGCGCTTGTACTCGTGGAGACGTTTTACCTGGACATCAAAGATGGACCGGGGATCCACTTCAATGCCGTTGTTCTCCTTAATATAATTTGCCAGACGCAATTTGTTCTGATACTTGATGTTCATAAATTCCTGCTGGCACTTTTTGTCATCCACATAGAGCGACAGCTTTTTGATCTGGGACAGATCGGTGATCCACTCGGAACCAATCTTATCCGTCACCCATGCGGCCAATTTCGGATTTCCGTGGAGAAGGAACCGGCGCTGGGTAATACCGTTTGTCTTGTTGTTGAATTTCTCCGGCATCATCTCATAAAAATCTTTCAATTCCTGGTTCTTCAGAATCTCCGTGTGGAGTTTTGCCACGCCGTTTACTGAAAATCCGGCAACGATGGCAAGATGTGCCATCCTCACCTGTCCATCATAAATGATCGCCATCTTTTTCATTTTCTCAATGTCATTGGGATATTTTTCCCTCACATCATCCTGGAACCGCCGGTTGATCTCCTCTATGATCTGATAAATCCTCGGAAGCAGACGGGAGAACAGCTCCAATGGCCACTTTTCAAGAGCCTCTGACATAATCGTGTGGTTTGTATAAGCGCATGTCTTTGATGTGATATCCCAGGCGTCCTCCCATGTGAGCCCGTAATCATCCAGCAGGATGCGCATCAGCTCTGGGATCGCAACAGTCGGATGGGTGTCGTTCAGCTGGAAGCACACCTTTTCCGGCAGGCCATGGATATCCTTGTGCTTCTCCATATATTTGCTGACTGCTCTCTGGACACTGGCAGACACAAAGAAATACTGCTGTTTCAGGCGCAGCTCCTTGCCCGCATAGTGATTATCATTCGGATACAGAACCTCGCAGATCGTCCTGGCAAGATTCTGCTGTTCAACCGCTTTCTGGTAATCCCCCTTATCAAAGGAATCCAGATTAAAGGTGTCCATCGCCTCCGCATCCCAGATCCGCAGCGTGTTGACAATCTTATTTCCATAGCCAACAACCGGCAGATCATATGGAACCGCCATGACAGACTGGTAATTTTCCTGTACGAATTTGTCGCGTCCAGTCTTCTCGTCTTTGCGGACTGCCACATAGCCGCCAAAGCGGACTTCTGCCGCATATTCCGGGCGCTTCATCTCAAATGGGTTTCCGTCTTTCAGCCAATCATCTGGCGCCTCAACCTGAAAACCGTTCTCGATCTTCTGCTTGAACATTCCGTATTTATAGCGGATACCGCAGCCATAGGCCGGATACCCCAGAGTGGACAGAGAATCAAGGAAACAGGCAGCCAGCCTTCCCAGGCCTCCGTTGCCGAGAGCGGCATCCGGCTCCTGGTCTTCCAGCTCGTCCAGGTTCACACCCATCTCATCCAGCACTTCACGCACCACTTTATCCTGCTTTAAGTTGATGATTATGTTGCCCAGGGCGCGTCCTGTCAAAAACTCCATAGAGAGGTAATAGACAGTCTTTACATCTTTTTCCTCATAGGCTTTGTGGGTGGCCATCCAGTCATCCACCACAATATCTTTCACTGCAAAAGCCACTGCCTGGAACATCTGCTGGGGACTTGCCTCACTGACCGACTTGCGAAATAACAATTTCATATAATTTTCAATGTCTGCCTTCAATTCCTTTTTCTTGTCTTTTCCTGTCAAAAACACAATCGTATCCTCACTTTCTTTTTTGCTCTATAAAAATTATAATGTTGCCTTAGTCACGCCGAGCGTTACCTGCTCTCCGTTGATCTTCCAGTCTGCGGTATGTCCCCTCATTTCCCCGAGGAAAATCTCATCGGCAAGGATCTCCGCCTTGATCTGCTCCGCATTATCCATAATAACCTGGCGTATTTTCTCATTGGCGTCCTGATAGAGACGGATGTGGTCCGTCACTTTGAAATCCGCGTCCTTGCGCATAGTCTGGACTTTGCTGATAATCTCACGGACAAAGCCCTCCTCGATCAGTTCTGGCGTCAGATTCGTGTCAAGTACCACCGTGATACCGCGGTCGGACTCACTGACATAGCCCTCTCTCTGGGCCGTCTCAATGAGCAGATCCTCTTTTGCCAGGACTTCGCGGGTTCCCTCTAGCTCCACCTCAATCTCACCGCTTTTGTCCAGCTGCTCCATGGCAGCCACACCATCCAGTCCGGCCAGCGCTTCTTTCAGTGCATTGATCCTGCTGCCGAACCGGCGTCCCAGCGTGCGGAGCTGCGGTTTGAAACTGTAGTCCGTAAATTCTTTCACATCCTCAGAAAGAACCACTTCCTTCACATTCATCTCATCTGCAATGATCTTCAGATAAAAATCGGACAGCCCATCCGCCCCTTTCACGTACATCCTGGCGATTGGCTGGCGGTTCTTGATGTTCGCCGTATTGCGGCAGGCGCGCCCAAGAACAACAATATTCAGAAGCTCTCCCATCTTTTCTTCCAGGTTCCTGTCAATATAGTCTTCCCGGACTTTCGGGAAATCACACAGATGGATGCTCTCCGGGGCATCTTTATCCAGGCCGCACACGAGATTCCGGTAAATGCTCTCGGTCATAAACGGGATCATCGGGGCTGCCGCCTTGCTGATGGTGACAAGCGCCGTGTACAGTGTCATGTAGGCATTGATCTTATCCTGCTCCATTCCCTTTGCCCAGAAACGGTCGCGGCAGCGGCGCACATACCAGTTACTCATTTCGTCCACAAACTGCTGCAGGGTTTTGGCCGTCTCTGGTATGCGGTAATGTTCCAGATCATCATCCACTGTTTTTACCGTTGTGTTCAGCCGGGAGAGAAGCCATTTATCCATCACACTTATTTTATCATATTCCAGTGAATATTTTGTTGCGTCAAAATCATCTATATTCGCGTACAGGACAAAAAACGCATACGTGTTCCACAGCGTACCCATAAATTTGCGCTGCCCCTCGGTCACTACTTTATCGTGGAACCGGTTTGGCAGCCATGGCGCAGAGTTCACATAAAAATACCAGCGGATGGCGTCTGCGCCGTATTTCTCCAGCGCATCAAACGGATCCACCGCATTTCCCTTACTCTTGCTCATCTTCTGCCCATTTTCATCCTGGACAAGTCCCAGCACAATGACATTTTCATAGGGGGCCTTGT
>CANRMO010000050.1 GCA_947631755.1 uncultured Lachnospiraceae bacterium
ATACACGCCTGCCTCGCTTCCCGTATTGATGCCGTACTGGCCCTTCCAGAACTCGATCAGCCATGTCTTTCCCCCATAGTCAAAATAGACGGGCTGGCAGTCAAATATCATATTGAAAAATGGAGCCATGTTGTCGTAAAACTGGCCATATCCGAATGTTTTCTGCCAGGCGTCAGTCCGGCTGGAGAAAATATCCTGATCGGAGTCGTACCAGTACCCGAACGGCTCTGTCAGTTCATTCAGCATCCGGTATTTTTCACATGGATCCAGGCAGCACAGTTTGTGCAGCACCTTTTTTTTGCGGAAATGAAATAGCACAAGACACAGGATCAGCAGACAGACAAATAAAGGGATAAAAACGTACATATATAACACCCATTTCATATGTTTCTTAATGCTATTCTATGAAAAAAATGTCGGAATGTGAGAGTTCTAAACTGGGTTTGATGTCTGTCTTTTTAAGTATAAAACTTTTTCAACCATTTAAATTTACTTGTATCCGATAACTTTATTACAATTAAAGAAAATACAATAGTAGTGATCAAAGTTATTATGAATAATAGCCGCGTTTTAGACAAAGGTTCATTTGTGAACTTTAATTTGCCGACGGCGACACTAACCCGTAAATGAGAATAAAATATTAAAGAACTAAGCATTCTGAGTTTTTTGTATATAGGATGATCAGGCAATTTTACCTGGCTTATAAATGAGAAACCGAAAAATGTTGCCGGGAGTAAAAACAAATACATATCATGCGCCCGTGCAAAATCAAAATATTCCAGTAAATAAACTTCAAAGAGCATTAGTACCATTGAAATAATAAAGGCGATCAAAGCTTTCTTTTTAGAAATAGAAAAATCGTAAAACGCGAAAAGCATTCCGAAGCCAACAAAAATAAATCCATCAAATAATCCGTCACGAGTAGTTCCAATAACTTGTTGGATATTTTTTAATAATGACCATATCTGCGGAGCTGCATCGCGGAGTGGTTCAATCAAGCCAAACCATGATTGCGCTAACAATCCTATTAAATATAAAATCAGTGCCGCAATTGTTATTTTTTTAGGTGATAATTTTTTGTATAACAAAAACGAGGTGAGTAAAACAGCAAAAATGATTGCGGGGAAATACCATAACTGCGTATAACTTCCCTGAAAAATACAACTCCTTACATAGCCTGATACCGCATGAAGAATATCCTTTTCATTTCTTAAGTATGCTTTAAATGATAGTGGGAAATAGATTAAAGTCCAGATAACATACAGTTTAAAAAGTCGCATTGCATATTTCTTTGTGGGTTCTGTACTAAATGCAGCCAAAGATGTTTTCTTATATAAAAAGAAACCTGAACAGACAAAGAAAAAAGGAACGGCAACACGTGTTAAATAATTCTGGACAAAATAATTTAAATGGCTGATTATAATAGTTTCACCTGGACTGCCAAACGGAGCAATATGTATCATTACGACCATTATTGCACAGATAAACTTTGCTAAATCAATACAATTATAGTTCTTTCTATCTGTCGAATTTTGCGGCCTGCATTGCATCTTGCCAACCCCTTTTGAAAATATTTTCGGCTTATCACATCACGTAACAAACTTCTTATATTATACAGACAAGGGTTCGCGATTGCAAGTTAAATTAACCTTCATCAAATAAAAAGAGGAATAAGCGAACATCACTTATTCCTCTTAAAATGACTTATTCTATACGGCTTTTTTGATTAGCCAAAGTATCTCTTAAGCAGACCTTCAAATGCCTTGCCGTGTCTTGCCTCGTCTTTAGCCATCTCATGAACGGTGTCATGGATCGCATCGAGATCCTGGGCTTTCGCGCGTTTTGCCAGATCGAACTTGCCGGCGGTTGCGCCGTTCTCTGCGTCAACACGCATCTCCAGATTTTTCTTTGTAGAATCTGTCACTACTTCGCCGAGGAGCTCTGCAAATTTAGCTGCATGTTCTGCTTCTTCCCAGGCAGCCTTTTCATAATAGAGACCAACTTCCGGATAACCCTCACGGTGTGCTACGCGGGCCATTGCCAGATACATACCAACCTCAGAGCACTCGCCCTCAAAATTTGCGCGGAGATCTGCAACAATGTCCTCGCTGACGCCTTTTGCAACGCCTACTACGTGTTCTGCAGCCCACTCTCTGTCACCGGCCTGCTCTTTGAATTTCTCAGCGGGTGCTTTACATACCGGGCACTGAGCCGGTGCGCTGTCGCCTTCGTGAACGTAACCACATACTGTACATACAAATTTTTTCATGATGATACTCTCCTTTGATTTTATTTTTATGCCAGGCAGATGAAATTTCAGATTTCATCGCCTAAGCATGTTTACTTAAACACTGGTTGCAGGTACCATAAAAATAAAGATGGTGACCTTTGATCCTGCCGGAGCAGACTTTTTGTGCATCGCGGTCAATACCGGTTTCTGAATGATAGTCCAGATCCTGAATCCTGCCGCACTGCTGGCAAATAAAATGGTTGTGTGTCTCTACCACAGCGTCAAAGTGTTCCACATTGTCCCCGCAGGTAAGCCGCGCAATCTGGCCCTGTTCTGTCAGAAGATTTAAATTCCTATATATAGTACCCAAACTGACCTTGGGAAATTCCTGGCGGATAACAGAGTATATTTCTTCTGCTGTGGGATGGGAAGTAGTTGAGCGCAGGTAGTCCAGAACAGCTTCGCGCTGTCTGCTGTACTTCAGACCAGCCATCTCACCAACTCCTTTATTTTTTTAGTAATAGTAATTATTACTGTTATCATAATACAAGCTTAAGAGTAAATTGTCAACCGTTTTTTTGATTTTTTTATTCGGAAAAATCTGCCTGTCGTTTTACCGTTTCTTTTCGTGTCACGATTCGACCTTTTTCAACATAATATAAAAGTAATCAAAACTCAAGGAGATATCATGAGTCTTTCAAACAAACCGCTTGCCATGGCATACGTTCCGTGGCAGAAATTTGAAAATGTAATGGATGGCAACTGTGGGCTCGAGCAGGGAAGTATCTTTGAAGACCTGGTCTTCCCGTTCATCGGTTCCCAGGCGGCCTGCCAGTCAATTGACAGACCGCAGAGAAATTGCAGCAATTGCGGCTGCCAGCAGCAGAATAACTCCTATGGAAGGAGACGGTATTGATGCACAACATGAATAATAAGGAAAAAATGATGCAGCGCGTCCGGGAAGCCGCGTTTGCTATGATCGATATCGGATTGTACCTGGATTCGCATCCCGATGATGAAAAGGCAATGGATTATTATAACCGTTACCAGCAGATCAACCGGGAAGTACGGCGGGACTATGAGCAGGCATACGGCCCGCTGACATCAACAGGAGTTGATACATGTGATGGATGGACCTGGGTGAGAGACCCGTGGCCATGGGAAGGGGGATGCCGCTAATGTGGACGTATGATCGAACGCTGGAATATCCAGTTAATATAACGAGGCCAAATGCCAAACTGGCAAAGGTGATTATCAGTCAGTTTGGGGGGCCGGATGGTGAATTGGGGGCCTCCCAGCGCTATCTGTCCCAGCGCTATTCCAACCAGGACAGGAGAGTGTGTGGAATCCTGACAGATATCGGTACAGAAGAATTAAATCACATGGAAATGGTGTGTGCCATTGTGCACCAGCTGACAAAAAATCTGACGGCCGATGAGCTGCAGGCTCAGGGATTTGCGGAGTACTATGTGGATCACACTGTGGGACTGTGGCCGCAGTCTGCGGGGGGAGTGCCTTTCAGTGCGGCAGAATTTCAGAGCACCGGCGACCCAGTCACCGACCTGACAGAAGATATGGCAGCAGAGCAGAAAGCGCGCACCACGTATGACAACCTTCTGCGTCTGATCAAGGATGAAGAGGTGGCAGATCCAATCCGTTTCCTGCGCCAGAGAGAGCTGGTTCACTTCCAGCGTTTTGGTGAAGGGCTGCGCCTTGTTCAGGATAATCTCAACAAAAAGAACTTCTATGCATTCAATCCGGATTTTGATAAGCAGTTCTGCAACTGACAGTCTTATCAGAAGGGATGAAAAATTTGAGAGGGGCATGAAACAATGCCCGGATAGGGCCGGCCATTTGCCGGCCTTATTCTCTGTAAAGATTTATTATATTTTTAAGATGGATTCGTCTAAGAAAAAATAGCAAGAAAAAATGAATTACTCTATTGACAAAAGGATACTCTGTGTTGTATGATATGTTAGTCGTCAGATTTGCGATAAGCTTCGATAGCTCAGTTGGTAGAGCACTTCACTCGTAATGAAGGGGTCGAGGGTTCAAGTCCCTTTCGAAGCTTTCTTTTTTTTCTCACATTTTACTTTTCACAGAGTGGCAGCCGCCTGATATACTGGAGATGCGATCCCCGCACAGTAACCCTTGACAAATAATAGTGAATACGGTAAAATACTTGAAGATTCATAAATTGAACAATGTTGTGCTGTGCATTGTTGTCACATTTTATGGGAATGTAACCGACATCTACAGCACGAAATAATAAAAGAAAAAAGGAGAATAGTATTATGTTGGAAAAAATGCAGGAACTTATTGCAGATCAGTTGAGCGTAGATGCAGACAGCGTCACAGAGTCTTCTTCTTTTAAGGATGATCTCGGGGCGGATTCTCTTGATCTTTATGAGTTGATCATGGCTCTGGAAGAGGAATATGATGTAGAGATTCCTACAGATGACCTTGAGAGCATTAATACGGTAGGCGACGTAATTAATTTCCTGAAGGAAAAAGGTGTAGAGTAATCACAAATTGCACATAAGGAATGAAGAGTTCCTAAGCCTGGTGACAGGCCGAGCGTTGACACCAAGATGGGTATCGCAAGTGCCTTGTCTTGGTGTTTAGTTTTAGGAACTGAAAAGGGATAAAGCAGCATTGGTGAGGAATGGAGGACCGCATGGGTAAAATTGCATTTGTATTTCCCGGACAGGGAGCGCAGGCAGTGGGAATGGGAAAGGATGTCTACGATCATTCAGAGCTGGCAAGGGAGGTTTTCGATAAGGCCAGCGAGGCGGTGGGACTGGATTTGAAAGCACTCTGCTTTGAAGAAAACAACGATATTAATATTACAGAATATACACAGGTGTGCCTTCTGACCACCAGTGTGGCGATCATGGAGGAACTGCGCTCGCGGGGCATTGAGCCGGATGTGGCAGCAGGGCTGAGCCTTGGCGAGTACTGTGCCCTGGTGGCGGCAAAGTCCATGAATTATGTTGATGCGGCAAAGGCCGTCCGCAAGCGCGGGATCTTTATGCAGGAGGAGGTTCCGGCCGGAGAGGGAGGAATGGCTGCCATTCTCGGGCTGGAAGCAAAAGAGATCGAGGGCGTGATTGCCGATATGGATAAGGTTCAGATCGCAAATTACAACTGCCCCGGACAGATCGTTATTTCAGGAGAGACGGGGCAGGTTGCCGCCGCTGCGGACAAGCTGAAAGAGGCGGGAGCCAGGAGGGCAGTGACCCTCAATGTCAGCGGTCCTTTCCACTCTACCCTTCTGGCGGGGGCCGGGGACAAGCTGAAAGAGGTGCTGGATCAGCTTGTTATTGAGAAACCGCAGATTCCTTACGTGGCCAATGCCAGTGCACAATATGTTACCGAACAGGCGGAGATTGAGCCGCTTCTGGTGAAGCAGGTGAGCAGTTCTGTCCGCTGGCAGCAGTCCGTGGAGGTCATGGTGGCAGATGGCGTGGACACATTTCTCGAGATCGGACCGGGCAGGACTCTTGCCGGGTTCAATAAAAAGATAGGGAAAGCGATCGGAAAAGAAATTACTACATATACCATCGGAACAATGGAAGATATCGACAAAGTTGTCGCTGCACTGAAAGGAGACTGAGAATGTTATTAGAGGACAAGATCGCTGTCGTCACAGGGGCCGGGCGCGGCATTGGGCGCGGAATCGCCCTTGCGCTGGCGAGAGAGGGCGCTGTGGTAGTTGTAAATTACAATGGTTCGAAAGAGCGCGCAGAAGAGGTCGTGGCTGAGATCGAGGGAAAAGGCGGAAAGGCAGTGGCCGTCCAGTGCAATGTCAGCGATTTTGAACAGGCAAAAGAATTTTATGCCGGAGTTGTAAAAGAGTTTGGCCGGATTGACATTCTTGTAAACAATGCCGGTATCACAAGGGACAACCTCATTATGAAGATGTCAGAGGAAGAGTTCAGTGATGTGATCCAGACGAACCTGGCGGGAACATTTAACGGGATTAAATTTGTGACGCGCCCAATGATGAAGCAGAGGCGCGGCCGAATTATCAATATCGCTTCTGTATCCGGCGTGACCGGAAATATGGGGCAGGCAAATTATTCTGCCTCCAAGGCCGGCGTCATCGGGCTGACGAAAGCGACGGCGAAAGAGCTGGCGTCCCGGAATATCACGGTGAATGCGATTGCTCCCGGGTTCATTGAGACGGATATGACGGACAAACTGTCTGACAGTGTTAAAGAAGAGGCGTGCAAAACAATTCCCCTTGGGGCGTTTGGCCGGGTGGAGGATGTGGCGGAAGCTGTGGTCTTCCTGGCGTCTGACCGGGCGGGGTACATAACCGGACAGGTTTTGTGTGTGGATGGCGGAATTGCCATGTGAGTTTCTCTCTGCGGTCTGTTGTTGAAAGCCAGCGGCCGCGGTGCAGAGAGGGCAATATATATAAGGAGGAATCATAATGAGCAGACGAGTAGTTGTCACCGGACTTGGTGCGGTCACTCCGATCGGAAACAATGTGAATGATTTTTGGGAGAGCGTAAAAAAAGGAAAAGTGGGGATAGCCCCTATCACGAAATTCGACACGTCGGATTATAAGGCGCATCTGGGGGCAGAGGTGAAAGATTTTGATCCCACTTCTGTGATTGATAAAAAGGATGCCAGACGCATGGAGAGTTTTGCCCAGTATGCGGTAGTGGCAGCCAAAGAGGCACTGGATGACAGCGGCCTTGATATGGAAAAAGAAGATCCGTTTATGGTCGGCGTCAGTGTGGGATGTGGTATTGGAAGCCTGCAGTGCGTGCAGGCAAATTACAAAAGATTGATGGAGAAAGGGCCGAACCGTGTGGCGCCCCTGATGATTCCTATGCTGATCTCCAATATGGCGGCAGGAAATATCTCCATCCAGTTTGGGTTAAAGGGAAAAAATATTGACGTGGTAACGGCCTGTGCGTCCGGCAACCACAATATCGGTGAGGGATTCCGCACCATCCAGTATGGCGATGCGGATGTCATGCTGGCAGGAGGCGCCGAGAGTGCCATTGTGGAGCTGGGCCTTGCAGGATTTACCGGCCTGAATGCCCTGAACACCACAGATGATCCGGCCCGTGCCTCCATACCTTTTGATGTGGACCGCAGCGGTTTTGTTATGGGAGAGGGCGCAGGGATCATTGTTCTGGAAGAGCTTGAGCACGCGAAAGCGCGGGGCGCACACATCTATGCTGAGATCGTCGGTTACGGCGCTACAAGCGATGCCCATCACCTGACGGCGCCTATTGAGGACGGCAGCGGCGATGCAAAGGCCATTGAATTTGCCATAAAAGATGCCGGGATCCGGCCGGAGGAGATCGATTATATCAATGCCCACGGAACCAGTACACACATGAATGATGCGTTTGAGACAAAGGCCATTAAACTGGCCATGGGGGACGCCGCCTATAAATGTAAGGTCAGCTCTACGAAATCCATGGTGGGACATCTGCTCGGCGCCGCAGGCGGAGTAGAGGCCATCGCCAGTGTGAAATCCATCGAGGAGGGTTTTGTGCACGGCAATATCGGGCTTTTGAACCAGGATCCTGAGTGTGATCTGGATTGCCCAAAAGAGGGTGTGGAAATGGACGTCAATGTTGTTCTGAGCAATTCTCTCGGATTTGGCGGGCACAACGCCGTAGTCATTTTCAAAAAATATGAGTGATGAAATGGAGTCTTACCTATGTTATTAGATATCAATGAGATAAAAAAGATCATCCCGCACCGCTATCCATTTCTCCTGGTGGACTGCATTGAGGAGATGGAGCCGGGGGTGAGAGCGGTGGGCTATAAAAATGTGACTGCTAACGAGCCCTTTTTTCAGGGTCATTTTCCAGAGTACCCGGTGATGCCGGGTGTGCTGATCATAGAGGCATTAGCGCAGGTGGGGGCTGTGGCGATCCTCAGCCTCGACGGGAACAAAGGGAAACTTGCCTTTTTCGGGGGGATAAAAAATGCTAAGTTCCGCAGGCAGGTAATCCCGGGGGACCGTATCCGCCTGGAGACGGAGATCATCAAGTGCAAGGGGCCGATGGGGGTGGGGAATGCCACGGCTACGGTGGACGGCAAGCTGGCTGCCCAGGCGGAGATCAGCTTCATGATCCAGTGAGGATATGTTAATTATGCACAATAATGTGCCCAGTTTTTTACAGCAATTTTCACAAATATTCTACAGTTGGAGAAAAAAACTTACGTAAATTCCAAAAAAGTGGTATACTATTAAAAGGTGACAAATGAATATACAGGAAAGGATGGATTGGCGTGTTTAAAGTAGGAGACTATGTGGTTCACGGAAACAGCGGCGTCTGCCAGGTAGAGGCGATTGAGACAATGGATTCGATTGGTCCGGATGACAAGCGGGTTTATTATACGTTGATCCCGTTATATACTTCCGGCAGTAAGTTCTTTGTTCCCACGGACAGCAAGAAAGTTGTGCTCAGGGCCGTCATCACGAAAAAAGAGGCGGATAAACTTCTTGAGGACTGGGATGACATAGACACTCTGTGGATCGAGAATGACAAGAACAGAGAGGAAATTTACAAAGAGGCGCTGCGGTCCTGTGATACCCGGGAGTGGGTGAGGCTGATCAAAACTTCTTATCAGAGAAATCAGTCCCGGATGAAGAGAGGGAAAAAGGCTACGACGAGCGATGAGCGGTATCTGCAGATGGCAGAGGAAAATCTGTTTGGAGAACTTGCGATACCTTTTAAAATGACGAGAGGAGAGGCAGAAGATTATCTGATCTCTGTAGTGAGGGGAAAAGAGTGATGCTGTCTTTTGTTACATGCCCGAGAGAAAGAATGTGGTTTACAGGAGAATAAAACAGCGGGAATCAGTGCCGGGATATCCGGGAACTGGTTTCCGCTGTTTTTAGGTGGTGCGCCTGGCGGCGCGTGTTTCCCAGGAAAGGGCAGATTATTTTCCGCACTGCTCTTTTAAATGACAGATCAGTTTTTCCACAGCCGGAATGACATCTGTGACTGCTATTTTTTCCTGCACAGATTTATCACGGGTGGAAAGTTCAACGACAGATTCTTTCATGTTCCGTGGACTGACAACAAGACGGATGGGAACACCGAGCAGATCGGCGTCAGAGAACATAACGCCCGGGCGGACATTCCGGTCATCATAGATTACCTCAATGTGCTGTCTGTTCAGCTCATCGTATATCTTATCCGCACATGCCTTTGCCTCTGTGTCATCCGCCCGCAGGCAGCAGAGGTGAACCTGCCACGGCGCGATAGAGATGGGCCACACAGGGCCGTACTCATCATGGTGTGCCTCGCATACAGCCGCCGCCAGACGGCCGATGCCAATCCCGTAACATCCCATGATTGGATACTGGGAGCTGCCGTCCGCATCGAGATACTGCATATTCATAGTCTTTGTGTATTTTGTCCCGAGCTGGAAAATATTTCCCACCTCGATGCCGCGGGAGATGGAAATGTGCTTTTTCCCGCACTTCGGACAGATCGCGCCGTCCGTGATCTTGGCGATATCAACGTACTCTGCCCCGGGCACATCCCGCTCCATACAGAGGCCGGTATAGTGGTATTCATCCTCGTTTGCCCCGCAGGAGAGATTATTTGTGCCGCAGAGTGATTTATCATAAACCACAGTGTAGTCCCCGGCGACAGTCAGTCCAACCGGGCCGATGTATCCGGCATTTAAGCCACATTCCGAGGTGATGACCGCCGGGTGGATCTGTTCACCGAGATAGTTTGTGAGCTTTGTCTCGTTGACATCCAGATCGCCGCGGATAAAAACTACCACATAATCATCCGTCCTGTTTTTCTGGTAAACAACGGCCTTGCACGATTTAGTGAGGGCGGAGTGCAGAAAATCACAGATGTCTTCGATTGTGTGGATATCCGGTGTGTGTACTTTTGTCAGAGGCTCGTCTTTCTCATCCCTCTCATTTTCAATAATACACTCAGCGGCTTCCATATTGGCGCGGTAGTCACAGGATTCGCAGATGGCGATGGAATCCTCCCCGACTGGGGTGAGGAGCATATACTCATGGGCGAGATTTCCGCCCATCATGCCGGAGTCAGAGGACACCGTTATCACTTCCGGGATGCCGGCCCGGGCAAAAATGCGGTTATAGGCTTCGTAGCAGACCTGGTAGAAGCGCTCTAAATCTTCCTGTGAGGTGTGGAAAGAATACGCGTCTTTCATCGTAAATTCCCGCACACGGATCAGGCCCGCACGCGGCCTTGCCTCATCGCGGAACTTTGTCTGGATCTGATAGATCATAAAGGGATAGTTGTTGTAGCTCTTTGCGTAATCCCGCACGAGATGAACCGCCGCCTCTTCGTGTGTCATGCCCAGCAGCATTTTTGAGCCGTTGCGGTCTGTGAAGCGCAGCAGCTCGCTCCCCACGCTCTCATACCGTCCCGATTCATTCCAGAGGGAGGCCGGAAGCACGACAGGGAACTGAACCTCCTGGCCGCCGATGCCGTCCATTTCTTCACGCAGGATAGTTTCGATTTTGCGGCAGATCCGCTTCAGCGGTGTGTACTGGGAATAAAGTCCCTTGGCCATATCTTTCATATAACCGCCTCGTATCATCAGGGCATGGCTGTCGATCACACAGTCACTTGGTTTTTCTTTAAAACGCTCACCCACTAATTGATCTAATTTCATAATTTCCTCCATTCTGCACACGTGCAACGATATCTGAGTTCATCGGTTTATTGTAGCATTTTCCCACATTGCTGTCAACCGGACAGGCCGGTGCGGCCGCTTAAAATAAATTGCACTCTGAGCAGTATCGGCCGGGATGTCTGCCAGACACTTGATTTTTCTGCCCGGGAAATGTAAAATGATGATTATGGGCGGGGAGAATTATTTGCACAGGTAATAAATAATGTAGAATGTGGACAGGTGATCACAATGAGATATGAGGCAGTTGTTTTTGATCTGGACGGGACGTTGCTGGATACTCTCGAAGATCTGACAGAGGCGGTCAACGCGGCTCTCCGGTCACAGAATTTACCGGAGAGGACGAAAGAGGAAGTGCGGAATTTTGTCGGAAATGGCATTGTAAATCTGATGAGAAGGGCAGTTCCCGGCGGGGAGGGACATCCGGCATTTGACTCTATGATGGATGAATTCCGCCGCTTTTACGGTAAGCACTGCCGGGACAAGACAGCTCCGTATCATGGGATTCCTGAACTTCTGGATTGTCTGGCGCGGAAGGGCGTCAGGATGGCGGTTGTCTCGAATAAAGCAGATTTTGCGGTACAGGAATTGATTCCCGTCTATTTTGGCGGGCGGATCGCGGTCGCCCACGGGGAAAATGAGGCGGAGGGGATCCGAAAAAAACCGTGTGCGGATATGGTTTTCCGCGCGCTCGAGGAGCTGGGATGTCCTGCCGGGAGAGCTGTGTATGTGGGTGACTCGGATGTGGATCTGCAGACAGCGGCGAATGCCGGGATGGCATGTATCAGTGTGAGCTGGGGATTCCGGGGGCGGGAATTTCTGGAGGAAAAAGGCGCGAAATATGTGATCGACCGCCCGGAGGAATTACTTGATATTTTGAAATGATAATTTTTTCATAATTTATAAAAAAGAGGCCATAATAACCATGTAAATAAATATGCGCCGTGGACGGCGCAGCACAAAGCATATGAATTCGCGGGAAAGTGAGGGAAATTCAATGAAAAAGGTTATTGTGACGGTTTTGCTCTCCTCTTGTCTGGCTGTGATGCTGACAGGATGTGGAAGCAGAAATAACAGTGCGACAGCTCCGACAGAGACGCCGGCAGCAACAACGGCTCCGGTGGCGACAAACACGCCTGGCCGCTCAGATGATAACACAGATAACGGCACAACGGATGACGGAAATGGACTGTCTGATGATATCAGAGACGGTGCGGATGATGTCGGAGACGGGATCAAAGATGCTGTGGATGGCGCGGGTGACGCCGTAGATGATGCCGTAGATGGTGCAAAAGACGCTGTAGATGATATGACAGGCGGAGCAGGAAACGGCACTACGGGAAATGGCGGTACAGGAAATAATGCCAACGGTAACAGTGGCGGCACAGGCAATAGCGGCGGTACTACCGGAGGGCGGTAACCAGCCACCTGTGTTTGATGCAATCATACAGAGAGTAATTCAGAATCCATGCGGGTTAAAATCGTATGGGTTCTGTTTTTTTGTCCGCAGAAGATCATTATCTATCAAACCAAAGAAAAATTATTGACATTTCCTGTTAATTGGCGTAATATATTTTTATTATAAATTCTTAATAAATTAGATGATTTGTTCTGATTTAATAACTAAAGATAGGGGGGGAGCTTATGAAAAAAATCAAAAATTTAAAAAGAAAAAGAGCAGTCATAAGTAGTACGCTGGCAGCGGCTTTAATGGCTACGACTGTTTCAAGTGTTGATTTTATGCCAGGGAAGGAAGCAAAGGCGGGGACGGCTTCTGCTGTACCGGACGCAGTGGTCACAGGGGAAATTACTGAAAAAAGAACGAAATTCGTCAAGCAGTTTGCCATGTCCGACGGCAGTTACACCGCTGCCACTTACTCCATGCCGGTACATTACAAAAAATCTGGGGGTTCTTCGAAAAATGGCGTCTGGAAAGAAATCGATACCACCCTTGTGAAATCCGGCAGGAAAAATTATAAAACGAAAGCCACCGATCTTTCTATAAAAGTATCCAAAAAAGCCAATAAAAAATCCGTTGTATCCATGAAGCGGGGCAAGACCAGCCTGTCCATTGCCCTAAAGGGCAAAAAACTTAAGGCTGCAAAGGCAAGGGCCAGTAACCCTAAGAAAAAAACGGCCACTGATGTGCTGAACCAGAACAGGGTTACATACAAAAAAGTCATGAAAAACACCAGCGTCTCCTATGATATTTTCCCCGAAAAAGTGCAGGAAATTGTTTCTATCAATAAAAAGCAGAAAAGCAGATTCCTTTCTTTCAAACTGAATACCAAACTCAAAGTAAAAGTGAAGGGCAAAAAAGTTTATTTCAAAACGAAAAAGGGCAAGAAAAAATTTACCCG
>CANRMO010000051.1 GCA_947631755.1 uncultured Lachnospiraceae bacterium
GCGGACGGGAAGATCCACATCACGCTGGATGTGGCCCAGGAGTGTGTGCAGAAACGGACACTGCGCTATGACAAGACAGGGGACAACCACTACGATACGGTTTCAGCCTTTATCAAGAGCATGAGAGGGTCAGATCCCGACGCCGCAATTTATTACCTGGCGAGGATGCTCTATGCCGGGGAGGACATTACGTTTATTGCGAGGCGCATTATGATCTGTGCGGCGGAAGACGTGTCAAATGCTGATCCGCAGGCGCTGGTAGTGGCGGTCAGCGCGGCCCAGGCGGTGGAGCGGCTGGGGATGCCGGAGGCCAGGATCGTACTAGCCCAGGCGGCCTCTTATGTAGCGTGCGCGCCGAAGAGCAACTCCGCCATTATGGCGATTGACCGGGCGGAGGAATTTGTGAAAACGCATGCGGATTACCGCATCCCGCCCTATCTGATGGATGCCCATTATAAGGGGGCGGCAAAACTGGGCCATGGAGCCGGTTACAAGTACGCCCATGATTTTGAGAATCATTATGTGGGGCAGCAGTATCTGCCGGATGAGGCGGCGGGTGAGCAGTTTTACTATCTGTCTGAAAACGGATATGAGAAGACACTTATGGAATACAGGAAGAAAATAGGTGCAGAGAAAAATGTTCAGAAATGAGGGAGGCAGCTATGAAAGAGGAAAATAAACCGAAGAGCTCTTATACAAAACCCCAGCGGATAGCAGCGGTTGTCTGTGTCGCACTGCTTTTGGCGATGTATCTCATTACACTGATCGCCGCGCTCATGACGTCCCCGCAGACGTCCGCCCTCTTTAAAATGAGCCTTGGCTCTACGTTTGTGATACCAATCTTTCTCTGGTTCTACATCTCGGTCACAAAGTATTTTATGGAGAGGGACCGGAGGAATTTTGAGGAAGCGCTGCAGATGGACAGAGAGAGGAAAGAGGAGAAAGACGAGTAATATGTTTTCGGGGCTCTGTGCCAAAAATGTCTTTTTTGAAAATAATACTTGACTGTTTGTCTGTTTTCTTGTATAGTAGAAAAGGTTTCACAGTGTTTTACACAGTGATCGGCGTGTGGCTCAGCTTGGTAGAGCGCTTCGTTCGGGACGAAGAGGCCGTGGGTTCGAATCCCGTCACGCCGACTGGAGCGGGACATTTTTTGCCCCGCTATTTTTTTTGCGCGAAGGCAAAGCGAGGATATGTCTTTGCCTTATTTACAGGGATGACTGCGCTGCTTTTTTCTGTCTTGTCAGCTGTCAACTTTTGTGTTATAGTAGTGAAAATTGACTACGGCAGAAATCTGTGTGAAAGCGCTGGAAATTTGCGCGGAAATGAGGAAAGATATGAGTGAATGGCAAAGGCGGATCGAGGAACTGAAAAGAGAGAAGAATGCGGTGATCCTGGCCCACTATTATGTGGATGGCGAGGTGCAGCAGGCAGCGGACTACATAGGGGATTCCTTTTATCTCAGCAAGATCGCCACGGGGGTTTCGGCGGACACGATCGTGTTCTGCGGCGTATCGTTTATGGGTGAGAGTGCGAAGATCCTCAATCCGGAAAAAACGGTACTGATGCCGGATGAGACGGCGGACTGCCCGATGGCACATATGGCTGACATAGGAAAGATCCAGAGGCTGCGGGAGGAATACGAGGATCTCGCGGTAGTCTGCTACATCAATTCCACGGCGGAATTGAAGTGCTATTCGGATGTGTGCGTCACTTCCTCTAATGCGATGAAAATAGTAAAAAAACTGCCAAACAAAAATATATTTTTTATCCCCGACGAGAACCTCGGGCGCTATATAGCGGGCCAGGTGCCGGAGAAGAATTTTATCTTTAATGACGGGTTCTGCCATGTCCACGCAGAGGTTTCGCCGGATCAGGTAAAGGCGGCGAAAGAGTCGCATCCGGCGGCAAAATTTCTGGCGCATCCTGAGTGCCGGGAAGAAGTGCTGGAACTTGCAGATTTTATTGGGAGCACGTCGGAGATCATTGAGTATGCGTCTGCGTGTGAGGCAGAGGAATATATTATCGGGACGGAACTGGGTGTCCTGTACGAGCTGAAAGAAAAAAATCCGGACAAGGCATTTTTTGCGGCAGGGCCGGTGCTGTGCTGTCCGAATATGAAAAAGATTTCCCTGGAGAAGATTGTCCATGTTCTGGAGACAGGGGAGAATGAGCTTCATGTGTCAGAGGAGGTGCGGCGCCGGGCGTATGCCCCGCTGGAACGTATGCTGGAGCTGGCGAAGTGAGGCTTTGAAAGAGAGGAAAAAGTGAAAAAGTTAAAGGGTGAGCGCATGGGATGGGCGGCAGACAGGCATACAGATATTGTTGTTGTGGGAACTGGGGCGGCAGGGCTGTTCTGTGCGCTCAAGCTGCCAGAGAACCGGAAAATTACAATTATAACAAAGGACGATGCAGAGAGGAGCGACTCTTTTCTGGCCCAGGGGGGAATCTGCGTACTGAAAGATGAGGCGGATTACGACAGTTATTTTGAGGATACAATGAGAGCGGGCCACTATGAGAACCGGAGAGAATCGGTGGATATTATGCTCCGTTCTTCCGGACATATTATCCGTGAACTGATCCGGTATGGTGTGGAATTTGAGCGCGACGGGGATGGCCTCCGGTATACGAGAGAGGGCGGCCATTCGGATGCAAGGATTTTATTCCATGAGGATGTCACAGGGAAAGAGATCACGAGTAAGCTCCTTCGGCGGGTGAGGGAGCGGGAAAATGTTACGATCCTTGAGCACTGCACGATGTTGGATATTTTAGAGAGAGACGGCGTGTGCCGCGGCCTGGTGGTGGGAGACCGGGACGGCGCGGTGAGCTGCCTGACAGCGGATTATACAGTACTTGCCTGCGGCGGCCTGGGCGGTTTGTACCAGCATTCTACGAATTTTGCCCATATTACCGGGGACGCCCTGGCGATCGCCCTCCGGCACGGGATCCGCCTGGAGAATGTGGATTACATACAGATCCACCCAACCACGTTGTATTCCACAGAGCCGGGAAGACGATTTCTGATCTCGGAGTCGGTGCGGGGAGAGGGGGCCGTTCTGCTGAATAAAAATAAGGAGCGGTTTGTGGATGAGCTCCTCCCGCGTGATTTGTTGACAAAAGCGGTGTGGAAACAGATGAGCAGGGACAATATGCCCTATGTGTGGCTCTCTATGGAGCCGATCCCGAGGGAGACGATCATCAGCCATTTTCCGAATATCTATAAGAGGTGTCTGGAAGAGGGGTATGACTGCACGAGAGAATGTATTCCAGTCGTGCCGGCACAGCACTATTTTATGGGAGGTATCCGGGTGGATAAGGACAGCAGGACGTCTATGGGGCATCTGTACGCAGTCGGGGAGACAAGCTGCAACGGCGTCCATGGAAAAAACCGCCTGGCCAGCAATTCTCTTCTGGAGAGCCTTGTCTTTGCGGAGCGGTCGGCAGAGGATATCGCGCGGACTTATGAGACGCCGGAGGGTCTGGCAGAGCTGCCGGATCCGGGCAGATACAGCGATATACCGGAACTGGCGAGAGAGTACCGCGACAATGTGCTTGCGGAGATTGAGAGAGAAAGGATGGCAAGAGAGTATGAATGATGTTACGATGAACCTGTGCGCAGACCACCTGATCCGCCAGGCGCTGTCAGAGGATATAACCAGTGAGGACATTACGACCAACGCGGTTATGCGGGAGGCAAAGAGAGGTGAGGTGGAGCTGATCTGCAAACAGGATGGGATCGTCGCGGGACTGCCGGTTTTCGAGCGGGTATTTATCCTGCTGGATGAGATGACAGAGGTTGAATTTTACTGTCAGGACGGAGATGAAGTCAGGAGTGGACAGCGGATGGCAACTGTGAGGGGGGATATCCGCGTGCTGCTGAGCGGCGAGCGCACCGCGCTGAATTATCTACAGCGCATGAGTGGGATCGCTACATATACTCATTCTGTTGCCGCCCTTTTAAATGGGACAAAAACAAGGCTTCTGGACACGAGGAAGACAACGCCCAATATGCGGGTGTTTGAAAAATATGCTGTCCGCGTCGGCGGCGGCAGCAATCACCGATACAATCTGTCCGACGGAGTGCTGCTGAAAGATAACCACATCGGCGCCGCGGGGGGCGTGGCGGCGGCCGTGCGGATGGCAAAGGAGTATGCGCCCTTTGTGCGCAAAATTGAGATAGAGACAGAAAATTTAGACATGGTGAGAGAGGCGGTAGAGGCCGGTGCGGATATTATCATGCTTGACAATATGTCGAAAGAGGATATGACAGAGGCGGTCAGAATCATCGGCGGCAGGGCGGAGACGGAGTGTTCCGGCAACGTGACGGTGGAAAATGCGGCGGATCTGGCGGCAACCGGCGTCGACTATATCTCCTGCGGCGCATTGACCCACTCCGCCCCGATCCTGGATATATCTCTCAAAAATCTGCACGCCGTGTGACGGCAGAATATGTAAATGGTCAGGTAAGGAGGAGGTTTCTATGTCAGGAGAAGAACGCCGGGATGGGATCGTGCGCTATCTGTCCTGCCGGGATAAGCCGGTTTCCGGCGCGGCACTTGCCCGGGAATTTGGGGTCAGCCGGCAGGTCATTGTTCAGGATATTGCTCTCCTTCGCACGGCAAATAAAGAGATCTTGTCAACGAACCGCGGTTATCTGGTACAGAAGAGCCGGCCGGCCGGATGTGAGAGAGTGTTTAAGTGCTGCCACACAGTGGAACAGGCGATAGAGGAGTTAAACTGTATTGTAGATCAGGGGGGTGTTGTGGAGAATGTGTATGTCCGCCACAAAGTGTACGGTAAGATCGAGGCAGGAATGAATATCCGCTCGCGCCGGGATGTCAATGAGTATATTGAACGGATCCGCAGCGGAAAGTCTACTTTGCTGATGAAGATTACCTCGGATTATCATTATCACACAGTACTGGCGGAGAGCGAAGAGGTTTTGGATGCGATTGAGAGGGAATTAGGACAGCACAGGTTTCTGGTGCCCCGCAGGGGGCAGGGGACTGCCGCGGAATGAATCATCAGAGTTGTTTTCAAACAAATTTTTGTGGCGAAAGATTGGAGGTTTGTATGTTAGAGATTGGGATCAGAGGAAAACAGACAATGACATCAGATCGATCGAATACGGCAAAAACTATGGGGAGCGGCACATTAGATGTGTTTGCCACCCCGGCGATGATCGCCCTGATGGAAAAGACTGCCTGGGCCAGTGTGCTCCCGCACCTGGAACCGGGACAGGGAACGGTGGGGATCCGGGTAAATGTAACCCACGATGCCCCCACCCCCCTCGGCATGACTATCACATGTGAGAGTGAACTGGTGGAGATCGATGGCCGAAGGCTTGTTTTTGAGGTGACGGCGACGGATGGGCAGGATGTGATCGGAAAGGGCCGCCATGAGCGATTTATCATAACCGATGAGAAGTTCCAGGAGAAGGCGGATGAGAAGAGATCATAGCTGCCATTAAGCGGAGATGTAAAAAAAAGAAAAAGGGAAAGGGCAGCCGGCAATCCGGCCGCCCTTTTTGAAAGAGGAGTTTTATGAAAAAATATCAAAAATTAGGAATAAGCTTGTTCACCGTTGAGAGAAAGTGTTTTTTGTTTCTTCCCTCAACCTTATGACTGTAGTATAAACATAAAATGTGAACGGTTTGTGTTCAAATATAAAAGAAATGTGAACATTCTGTGTCCGGGCGGCCAGGGGAAGCAAATGCCCGAAATTTCAGACTGTTTGCGCGATTTCTGGACATTTGGGTAATAAGGTGTTATAATAAAACTATATATGTGTGAGAAAGAGGTGGTTATGGTGAAATGTATGAATTGCGGACATGAGGTGGATGACAATGACCGGTTTTGCAATCGCTGCGGTGTTATGGTCGGGTATTCAAATTCGATGAGCCGGCGGCCTGGCCAGGGGCAGATTTTGCCAGGAGAGCCACTTGAGAGAAAATGTCCGGAAAAGAAAATAACAATGGCGATTGCAGCTACGGCGGCGATCTCAGCCGCCGCATTGATTTTGCTGATCAGCCTGGCTGTTCTGATCCATCATTACCGTGTGCAGGCACAGGATGTGATCGAGCAGTGGCAGGAAGAATCAGAGGAAAATAGTGATTACGGCTATGAAGACTTTGGGGATTTTTTTGAGGATTATGATGACAGTGACGATGGGGAGGATTACGACGGACCCGGAGATTTTTTTGATGAGGAAGAAAAAGACGGTAAAGACCAGGGGATGTTCTGAGCAAAGGGGGGATGCTGGTGAAGTACAGTATTGAGGATTTAAAGGAAAAACTCCACACCAGGCAGCTTGAGGGAGTCGGTGAGCGTCTGGAAGAGGATATTGGGGGAGGTTTGAATCGGGCTGGGATTTATTTTCGCATTTTTAACCGCGTGAAAACGCCGTTTTCAATTATACATAAACTGGAAAAAGAGAGATATGGTTTTGGTGAGAATGAAAAAAAACTGCAGGATCTCATTGGACTGCGCGTAGTGGTCTACTATCACGACGATATGGATATCATCCGCACCATTCTGGATAAGACATTCCGGCGGGTGGGGGAGTGGTCAGAGACAGAGAATACAGATGAGGAGTTTAAAGCATCTAAGTTAAATGGCGTTTTCCGCATTCCGGAAGAATATCAGATGATCTACAGCGGGGATCTCAGTGAGTATCCCATTGACCTCACATTTGAAATCCAGCTCAGGACAGTTTCTTTTGAGGGATGGCACGAGATTGAGCACGATATGAGGTATAAATCGCCCCACGGTGAAGAGTTCTGGAAGAATAATGAGGATCTGTCCAGGACGCTGAACTGCGTCCTGGCCAATCTCGAACTCTGTGACTGGACGACCCTCAGTGTCTTTGACAAGCTGGCATATTATCACTATGAAGAAAGAAACTGGGAAATGATGATAAAGGGGAAGTTCCGGCTTCGTTTTGATGCGCAGCCTCTGTCCGCGGAGCTGGCCGATTTTCTGGACCGCAATGAGGATGTGGCCTACTGCCTGTACCGGTGCGACCGGGCAAAAGCGGTCTTTGCGCTTATGCAGGAAGGCGGCTACGATAAGATAACTTATGATATGGTTGTGAGGGCTGTCAATGGCGCGGCGGCCACATATGACGGGAAGACCCAAAGACGGCTGTCAAAGCTGTGCAATGAAGTGATAAATAAGAAAAAGATGGCGCGGCCGGAACATTCCGATCTCAATCCGCTGGACACTACGCCTTCGTTCCGGCTGAATGTCACGCTGGTCCATGACCCGATCGTGAAAGTGCAGCAGGAATTTATGGACGCCGTGCAGATGATCGGCCAGTGGGCCCAGGGGCGCCTGCGAAATGTGGCAGATGACATCCCCCTCACGCCGACGGATTATGATCTGTACACGGCCGGCTACCGGCTCCAGATCATGGGGAATACTTCCCTGGGGTTTTATAAACTGGCCCTGGACTATGTGGATGTCACGAGAAAGGGCGTCATATGGCGCACCAATGTGAGCCTGGAGAGAAGTGAGCGGATCCGGATGAAAGTTGACTGCAGTTACTGCCATGCACCGGATCGTCTCGTCCGCGACAGTTTTGCAAAACCGCGTTTTGTGGATGAAATTTTCCGCCGGATCGGGTATGAGGATGTTATCCCGATGTCGCTGAAAGCGAGGCGCATAAGTAATCTCAAAGATCTGGAGAGGGTCAGCCGTTTCATCAATGACGACAGCCGGACACTGCCTGTTATCATCGCGGTGGAAGAGGATGATAAGGACAGACAGATCAATGTCGCGCGGCTGGCAGAGACAGTGGGGACGTATGCCCATGTGTTTTTTCTGGAGAAAAAGGCGATTTCTATTATGGTGGAGGCGTCGGATTACACACTCGAGGAGCTGACCGGAGCGGTGTGGGTGACATTCTGCGATGGCGAGGACAAGTTCTTTACGAGAGATATGATCGCGGACAGCCATTTTGATCTCAACCGATACGCCTTTGACCAGGGAAATATCTATGAAAAGGCGTTCCGCCACAGGCTCGTGCGCCTTTTGAAAGAAAAAAACTGCCAGTGAATGGCGGCTGGTAAAATGTGGATTTAAATAGCAATCTTTGAGAATATATTGACAAGACACCAAAAATCAGATATGATTACGGTGTTGTTATATAATTATATTTCTAAAAATAAGAAAAGAGGTAGAGAATGAAAAAGAGTATTAGAACATTAGTTATGTTTCTTGCTGTGGCATTCGGCGTCCTTGCGGCGGCCGGCGTTACAAGTAAGGCGGCCACAGCAGAGATCACAAATCTTAAGCAGACAGAGGCAACGGAATCCAGTGTTAAGCTGACATGGGATGCTGTCCCGGGAGCAGTTCGCTATCAGGTTTTTATGTCTGTCAGTGAAAAGGGAGACTATGTACCACAGGGCAGTGACAGCTCCAATCCGAAAGCAGAGATTAGCAGGCTGAGCGCAGGGTCTACTTACTGGGTGTATGTAGAGGCCTACGATGACTGGCTCTCTGATTCAGAGGAAAATACGATTGCTTCCTGCAAGCCGATCGCCATATCTACTCTGTCGGCCCTGCCGGAGATGGGCAAAGTTGAGGGGCTGGTTCAGACTGCAGCTACGTCAAATTCAGTATCTATGAAATGGAATGCTGTTCCGAATACGACGATCTACAAGATCTACCGTTATGATGCCTGGGACAATACACCGGAAGTCGGCAGTACGACATCGACAGAATTTACCGTGACGGGTCTTGCGGCATCCAATGCATACCGGTATTTTGTCATTGCCTATTATGTGGATTCAGCTACCGGCCGCACAGCGTATAACAGATATTATGATTCGCTTGCTATGAAGACGGTACCAAACAAAGTGCTGACGGTTGCCATGACAAATTATTATGACTCGATCCATGTGGCTTATTATGACTGGACCTCTGTGCCGAATGCGGATGGCTATCAGTTCCAGCTCGTGAATAATAAGGGGAAATCTCTGTTTAAGACAGAGTGGTCCGGCACCGGTGTAAAGGTCTCTCCGTTTAAAGAGGGTGTGTTCACAAAAGCCCGCGTAAGAGCTTATATCAATGTGAATGGCACAAAGGTTTACGGCCCGTGGTCTAGTTACAATTATAATGCGGCAAATAAAAAGATTACTGTGAGACGGTCTTCAAACCGCAAAAAGATCACGATAAAATGGAAAAAGATCAGTGGCGCCGCCGGATATAATCTGTATATTTCAACAAAATCCGGCTCCGGCTATAAAAAGGTGAAATCGCTGAGTTCAAAGAAGACGAAATATACGATTACCAAATGTGGCAAAAAGAAATTGAAAAAAGGCAAGAAATATTATATCCGTCTTGAGTATCTCACAAAGAGCGGGAAAAAGAAAGTCAAGAGCCAGATCATGGGCTCCGGTAATATTGTTTTGTAATACCGAATATGTACATGTGGAAGGGTGCTGTCGTCAGGGCAGCGCCCTTTTTATTTGCGCGAAGGCAAAGCGAGGATATGTCTGTGCTTGCACAAGACGATCCGAGCGCGCCCGCGAACCCGAGCAGTCTCGCGAAGCGTGACGCTCGTGGTTATGGGTCGGATAGACCCTGTTAAGTGCATTGGAGTTTCTCAACAGAGAAACGAAAATGTGCGAAACATTAAACCACCCGCTATGCGGGTGCGCGGCGATTTGCGAGATTGTCACTTTTGGTCGGAAGGATACTATGTAAGTACCGTGGGGTTGAAAGAGTAGTACAAACGCCCCTTTAGGGGCAGCGACGAGTCAAGAGCAGTATGGCCTGAACGGAGCCATGGGAAAGATGCGGAGCAGACTTCCCATGGCATTAAAGAGAAAGCCAGCGCCTTACACATATGTGGTTATGTACGAGAGTAAGGCTGCCAACCAAGTCAAAGCCCAATAACTACACGGAATCGTGTATGTTAAATGTGGCAGATAGGTAGAGAGAAGGAAACGTGTGGTTACCTGGGGAGGTCTTTGCGAAACGATCTGAAAGGAGCAACCATAATCGAGAGGTTATGCTGAACGTACAGAAGTTAGCAGAGGTTATAGTAGCTGAGAAGCGAAGAACCGAATCAGTAGGAGCCTTGATGTAATAGTGTAGTCTGCTTTCCCAAATTCGTATAATGAAACCCATATCCAAAATCTGTAGGGGACGGATTGAAAACGACACCATTCGTTTTATAGATTAATGATAGAATATCTAAAATGGATATGATAAAATATAAAGAAAACCAGAATTGTATAGGGGTATTATAAAAATGTTCAAACATGGTGATAAAATAGGAATTGTTTGTTGTTCAAATGGACAAAAATCGACATATTCAGAAAAAATTAAATGTTTAGAAAATACATTGATAGAGATAGGATTACAACCTGTATTTAGTGACTATATCTATGAAAAAGAAAGCATTTTTAGTGGTAGTGCAAAAGAACGTGCAGATGCACTTATGAAATTCTATAAAGATGATAGGATAAAGGGAATATTTGATATTTCAGGGGGAGATGTTGCCAATAGTATATTACCTTATCTTGATTATGATATAATTGCCAATAGTTCTAAAATGTTTTGGGGATATAGTGATTTGACAACAATTATAAATGCTATTTACAAAAAAACAGGAAAGACATCTGTTTTGTATCAAATCAGAAATCTAATATATGATCATAAAGAAAAACAGATAGCAGATTTTTATAATACCATTATGCAGAATGGAACGGATTTATTTCATATAAATTGTAAGTTTATTCAGCAAAAAGAAATGCACGGAATTGTAGTCGGGGGCAATATCAGATGTTTTTTAAAATTAGCGGGAACGGAATATATGCCAGAATTAGATGAAAAGATATTGCTTTTGGAAAGCTTCAAGGGAACTGTTGACAAAATGGAAACATATTTATCTCAATTAAAGCAAATAGGAGCTTTTGATAAAGTGGCGGGAATTATTTTGGGAACATTTACGGAAATGGAAACAGAAAAGTGTACACCTGCTATAGAGACACTTGTCAAAAGAATAGCCGGAAAAGATTTACCAATAGTGGTTACAAGAGATATAGGACATGGGACAGATTCCAAAGGAATTATAATCGGTCAGGAAATTTAAGCCGACCTAGCAAGGCGTATCAATCGGGAATGTGGGCATACACAGGTTGATATTTATGTTAAAGCCGAGGAAGAAATTACGTTTGAATAGTTCCAAATGAAACTCAAAGGTTAATGTTGGAATTAGGAGGAAATTTGCAATGAAAAAAAAGTATGATTATCGCTCAATTAAAAAGATAAGTAAAAAAGGAATATGGTTTGATGATGGATTTTTTTTGGAGTTTGAATTGAGTAGGATAAATTGGGCGAAAAATCATAATATTTTGGTTGATGAAACATATTGTGTTGCAGATAGGGACATAACGGCAACGAAACCTTATTTTGAATTTTATTTTGATAATCATGTTGTCGTGTTTTTTAACAAAAGAGTTTTTTCTAGTAAACATAAGAAATTTCAAAATTTAAGATTTGCAATAGAGGAAATGGGATATACAACATATGATTTGAGTTGAGTCCTATAACTGCTTAAAGAAAATATAATTCCAATGAAATTAAAAATCCCTCTTTACAATCGAACATATGTGTGATATCATAATAAAACAAACACATGTTTGTGCATTGCTTTTGCGGAGGGGTTGCCATGGCGTTATCACAGGAAATATTTGAAAAATTAGAAATTCTCACGGATGCAGCCAAGTACGATGTTGCCTGTACATCCAGCGGCTCCAGCCGCAGAGGGGTGAAAGGCACTATGGGGAATACGGTGGCGGGCGGTATCTGTCACTGTTTCGCCGCGGATGGCCGGTGTATATCCCTTTTGAAAATATTGCAGACAAACGAGTGCGTCTATGATTGCAAGTATTGCTGCAACCGCTGCTCGAATGACATACCGAGAGCCACTTTCACCCCAGAGGAGATTGCAGAGCTGACAGTTTCTTTTTACAGAAGAAACTATATTGAGGGATTGTTCCTGAGTTCCGGCATCCGGCGGAATCCAGACTACACGATGGAACAGATTTACCGCGCGGTATCCCTTTTGCGCACGCGCTACCGGTTTCGCGGCTACATCCATGTAAAGGCAATACCTGGGGCAGATCCCTTTCTCATTGAAAAAACAGGGTGGATTGTTGACCGGATGAGTGTGAACCTGGAACTGCCGACTGCGGACGGCCTGAAGATGTTAGCGCCCCAGAAGAGCCGGAAAAAAATACTGACACCTATGCGGCAGATCCAGATGGTGCGAAAGGAGAGCTTTCTGCTGTCCGGCCATGCGCCGGAGAGATCGTATCTGCGGGGAGAGGTTGCGTCGCCTGTCCCGGGGATCGCCGTCGGGGCCGGGGCGCCTGGCGAGATCGACCGGACGCCGGAGCAGAGGCAGAGACAGTATGCGATGCAGGAGTCCCATCCCGGTTCCAGTTTCGTTCCGGCGGGACAGAGCACACAGATGATCATTGGCGCCACGCAGGAGAGCGACTATCAGATCGTGCACATGGCGGAGGCTCTGTATCAGCAGTTTGATCTGAAACGGGTATTTTACTCCGCCTTCATCAATACGACGCGGGATGATATGCTGCCGGACACCTCGGAGAGCGGACCGCCGCTTTTGAGAGAGCATCGGCTGTATCAGGCGGATTTTCTCATGCGCTTCTACCAGTTTAGGGCAGAGGAGATCATTACGCCGGAACAGCCGAATCTAAATGTGCAGCTCGATCCGAAATGTAACTGGGCGGTCAACCATCTGGAACATTTTCCGGTGGAGGTCCAGACCGCGGATTACCATACCCTGTTGCGGATTCCAGGGGTAGGGGTAAAGTCGGCCCGGAGAATACTCACGGCGAGAAAGATGGGCAGCCTGGATTATAATGCGTTGAAAAAGTTTGGGGTCGTGCTGAAACGCGCCATGTATTTTATTACCTGCAACGGGAAAATGATGATGCCGGTCCGGCTGAACCGGGAATTTATCCTGGCCAATCTTCTCGGACTGGGAGAGAAACTCCCTCCTGCCATCACAGGGGAGAGCACATACCGCCAAATGTCCCTTGCCGACTTTGACGCGGCTGCGCTGCCCGGATCAGTGTCGTCAGCCGGGATCGTGTAAAATAAATTTTTACATGAGAAATAGTGCGAAAAATAAGCTCGATAGCTTATTTTTCACACGGCTATTTGTGCCGGAGCGTCACAAATAGCTCTGATGGCAGA
>CANRMO010000052.1 GCA_947631755.1 uncultured Lachnospiraceae bacterium
GCCATATCATATTGCGATGGCAGCAGGAGAAAAACTTGCAATAAGTACCTTTTTCATGTAAAATGTGTCAATAGAATCTCAAGTTTTGAAGCTGAATTATATTATCTGTTTGTTGTGTTGTGTCGGATTATGTGATAGAATTTCTATGGGTGCTGCTGTAGCAATAGGTGGCGGTTTTGCCTTTCAGATGTATGAGTACATACAGGCTTCCTCGCATTTTGGAGGTGATGCCTATGAGGAAAGTATTGAGGAAGGATCGCAAGTATTGTTGGATATTGTTGGTGTCATTGCCTCCATAATTTGTACTATGATTTCATTGGTGCGATTGGTATATGACATCATGAAAGATAGAAAACAAAAAAGCAACCGCCCGTCCAAGGTTTAGGTTGCTTTTTGTTAGGTAACTGTTAACCAAGGCAAAACCGTCTGCTACGGTAGCACCTTTCTTATAATCATTCTATACAATTTATAGGAATTTGTCAAATCATTCTTATGGTTTTCTTCATTCCCGGGGGGCTGAAAAAACAGAAATCCGAGGTCGAGGGGCTCGTCTTTTTTGATGTGGGACATCTGCCGGAAGACATATCCCCGCCGATCCGCCATATCATATTGCGATGGCAGCAGGAGAAAAACTTGCAATAAGTACCTTTTTCATGTAAAATGTGTCAATAGAATATTTTTTTAGGCTTTTTGTCATAATTCTGAGGAGGGAAATGCGAGATGTTTAAAATCAATGATAATTATCTGAAACTGCCTGGCAGCTATCTTTTTTCGACGATCGGGAAAAAAGTGGCAGCATTTAAGGAGGCGAACCCGGACAAAGAGGTGATCAGCCTGGGGATCGGCGATGTGACGCTTCCTCTGGCCCCCGCGGTGATTGAAGCGATGCACAGCGCAGTGGATGAGATGTCCAGGGCAGAGACATTCCGGGGCTATGCGCCGGATCTTGGCTATGAGTTTTTAAGGAAAGCAATTGCCGAAAATGATTACAGAGCCAGGGGCGTGGAGATTGAATTGGATGAAATTTTTGTCAGCGACGGGGCAAAAAGTGATTCCGGTAACATTGTTGACATATTTTCGCAGGATAATATAATTGCAGTTACCGATCCGGTCTATCCGGTCTATGTGGACAGCAATGCGATGGCAGGGAAGACCGGGGAGTACCTAAAAGAGAAAGAGTGCTGGTCCAATGTGGTCTATATGCCCTGTGTAGCAGAGAACAATTTTGTGCCGGAGCTGCCAGAGAAGACGCCGGACATCATCTATATCTGCTGCCCGAATAATCCGACGGGCACAGCTCTTAAGAGAGAGGATCTTCAGAGATGGGTGGATTTTGCCAATGAGAAAAAGGCCGTGATCATTTATGATGCTGCTTATGAGGCATACATTTCCGAGGAAGATGTGCCGCACAGCATTTACGAGTGCGACGGCGCTAAGACATGCGCGATTGAGATGAGGAGTTTTTCGAAAAATGCCGGGTTTACCGGAACTCGTCTCGGCTTTACTGTCGTTCCGAAAGAACTGACCTGTCAGGGCACCTCACTGAACAGTCTCTGGGCGAGACGCCATGGAACCAAATTTAACGGTGCGCCATATATTATACAGAGGGCCGGGGAAGCTGTCTACAGTGAGGAAGGAAAGGCCCAGACAAAGGAGCAGATCGCGTACTACATGAATAATGCAAAAGAGATCCGCAGTGCTCTGACGGATATGGGGTATACGGTTTTCGGCGGTGTAAATGCCCCCTATATCTGGCTCAGGACGCCGGACGGGATGAAGTCCTGGGATTTCTTTGACCTGCTGCTGGAGAAAGCAAGCGTGGTCGGGACTCCGGGATCCGGTTTCGGGCCGAGCGGGGAGGGGTATTTCCGCCTCACGGCATTCGGCTCATCAGAAAATACCCGGAAAGCGCTCGAGCGGATCAAAAAACTGTAAACCATCATCAGAAATTGAAAGGATAAAGTGATTCTTATGAAAAAATCATTGTTATCAGTTTTGGTGGCGACAGCGGTGCTGTTACTCAGCCTCGCACCCGCTTCTTATGTAAGTGCAGATGCTGCGAAAAAAGGCTATATTTCCTTTGGGGCAGATCTGAAAGACGAAGAGAAACAGGAAGTTATGAAATGTCTCCAGGTGGCGCCGGCGACGATGGCCCAGTACACAGAGGATACGGTCACAAACGAGGAGGAACACAAATATCTGGATTCCTATCTGGATCAGTCAGTCATCGGGACAAGGGCACTTTCTTCTGTAAAAGTAGAACCGGGTGATGCGGGGACGGGTATCCGTGTAGAAACTTACAATATTACATTCTGTACGGCGGAGATGTACACAAATGCCCTCGCGACTGCCGGGTTTACGGACGCAAAAGTCGTAGTGGCAGGGCCGTTTGAGATTTCCGGGACAGCGGCTCTGGTGGGGAGCATGAAAGCATATTCTGCCTTAAAGCATGTTGATCTGGATGAGACGACGCTGGACGCCGCCAACAATGAACTGGTGCTGACCGGTGAACTGGGGGAGTCGATCGGAAAAAACGAAGCCGCCCAACTGGTTGCCCTTGTTAAAAACCGCGTGATCAGCGGAAACCTATCTTCTGAGGAGGATATTAAAAAGGCGATAAAGGATGCCGCCAGCGAAGTCGGTGTCAATCTGGATGATACACAGGTGCAGGAGCTGACAGCTCTTATGACGAAGATCAAAGGGCTGAATCTGGATGCTGAGGCGATAAAGAACCAGGCAAAGGGAATTTATGATAAACTGAAGTCCATGGATATCGATCCGGATAAGGCAAGAGGTTTTTTTGGAAAGATTGGTCTCTTTTTCAAAAACCTCTGGAAAAAAATCTTTGGCTGAAAAGGTCTTGACATTGTTTCGGGCACTGTGCTAAAATGCTTTTCAAAGGCGATGAAGGAAACAAATGCCGATTGGTGTGACTGAACGACAGGGAGAGGCGCCATGGACTGAGAGCGTCTTGTGGGAACATCCGGCAGGAGAACATTCCAGAGCCGGCAGGCTGAACGATATCTGCTAGGTCTGCCCGGTGAGCACCGTTATATGCGCAATGAGAGGAGATACAACGGGGTGTCTCAACGCGGGTGGTACCGCGGGTTTATTTGTGATATGAATTTTCCCGTCCCAGAAAGAACAGAGATGTTTTTTCTGGGATTTTTTTGCTTCACAGGAAAGTGCGTCTGTAAGCGGAACTCTCTGTTCCTGTACAGGAAAATTCTCTTTGAAATGGAGGCAGGAAAATGGAATTTTTATCGGGAAATACAAAAAAAGAAACAAGAGATATCTCGGATATCCTTTGCGGCGGATACGAGGGAAGAGAGATCCGCATGAACGGCGCGGTTCACAAAATCCGGAATATGGGTGATATGGCGTTTATTGTTCTGCGCAAACGGGAGGGGCTTGTGCAGACAGTGTATGAGGAGGGGGCGGTGAATCTTCCATTGGATGAGCTGAGCGAAGAGGACACGGTGGAGATTGGCGGCGTCGTTGCCGCGGAGGAGCGCGCTCCCCAGGGGTTTGAGATCCGCCTGAGAGAGATCCGGATTTTGTCCCGGTCGTCTGCCCCGATGCCAGTGGCAGTTAATAAGTGGAAAATGAATACGTCGCTGGAGACGAAGCTGGATTTGCGGCCCCTGTCTCTCCGCAATCCTGTGGAGAGGGCAAAATTTCGCATACAGGAAGGGCTTGTCAGGGGATTCCGCGATTACCTGTACGGACAGGGGTTTACGGAGATCCACTCGCCAAAGATCGGTGCCAGGGGCGCCGAGGGAGGGGCGAACCTGTTCCGGCTGGAATATTTCCACAAGCACGCAGTTTTAGCCCAGAGTCCCCAGTTTTATAAGCAGATGATGGTTGGGGTATTTGACCGGGTATTCGAGGTGGCGCCGGTGTTCCGGGCGGAGAAGCACAACACGAAACGCCATCTGAATGAGTATATCTCTCTTGATCTTGAGATGGGGTATATCGATAGTTTCCAGGATATTATGGAGATGGAGACCGGATTTTTGCAGTATGCGATGGCTCTTTTGCAGAGGGAATACGCAGAGGAGCTTAAGATGCTGAAAGTTGCGCTGCCAAAAGTGGATGAGATCCCCCAGGTGCGCTTTGACCGGGCGAAGGAACTGGTGGCAGAAAAGTATGGCCGCAAGATCCGCAATCCGTTTGATCTGGAGCCGGAGGAGGAAGTCCTGATCGGGGAGTATTTCAGGGAAGAGATGGGCGCAGACTTTGTGTTTGTTACCCACTATCCCTCCAAAAAGCGTCCTTTTTATGCGATGGACGATCCGAAGGATCCGGATTTTACTCTCAGTTTTGACCTGTTGTTCCACGGGCTGGAGATTACGACCGGGGGGCAGCGCATCCACGATTTTGGCGCGCTTGAGAAAAAACTGGGAGACCGCGGCATGACGGATGAGGGCATGGAGCAGTATATGATGGCCTTTCAACACGGCATGCCGCCTCACGGCGGGCTTGGGATCGGGCTGGAGAGGCTGACGATGAGTCTGCTCGGAGAGGACAATGTGAGGGAGACAACGCTGTTTCCGAGGGATCTGGGGCGTCTGGAGCCCTGAAAGTGTGAATAGAAGTACTAAGCTTTCGAAAAAACGAAAGCTAAGTGCTTCTACGGCGGCAGAGCCGCCTATTCACACCGAAGAACGCAAAAGCAACGTTCTTCACGGATTGTTTGTGCCGGGCGGTGCGCCCGGTATGACTGAAAGTGTGGAAGGAGGAGAACAAAATGGCAAATATTATTTCGGATGAGACGATTGAGTATGTGGGGATTCTGGCGAAGCTGGAGCTCTCGGAGGAGGAGAGGGAGCAGGCAAAGAGAGATATGGGGGATATGCTCGATTATATTGACAAGCTGAATGAACTGGATACAGAGGGGATTGAGCCGATGTCCCACGTGTTTCCCGTGAACAATGTGTTCCGGGAAGATGTGGTGGAAAACGGTGATGACAGGGAAAATATGCTGGCGAACGCCCCGCAGAAAAAGGACGGCACCTATATGGTTCCGAAGACCTTTGCGTGAAGAAATGGAGGTAACTATGGATCTGATGAGTGAGACAGCTGTCAGTCTTGGCAGAAAAATAAAGGCGGGAGAGGTGACTGCGGCAGCAGCGGCAAAAGCGGCGCTGGAGGCGGTCCGGCAAAAGGATGGCGACATCCACAGTTTTGTGACTGTGTTAGAGGAAGACGCGGTCATGGTGCGGGCAAAAGAGGTCCAGAGACAGATTGAGGAGGGGATTCTCTCCGGGCCGCTGGCCGGCGTTCCGGTGGCATTAAAAGATAACCTGTGCACTGAGGGGATCCGGACAACCTGCTGTTCAAAAATCCTTGACCAGTTCACGCCAACATTTTCTTCCGAGGCGGTTCTGAACCTGGAGCGGGCGGGGGCCGTCCTGATTGGGAAGACGAACATGGATGAATTTGCCATGGGCAGCACGACGGAGACTTCTGCTTATGGTATCACAAGAAATCCGCACAACACGGATTACGTGCCGGGGGGATCTTCCGGCGGCTCCTGTGCGGCAGTGGCGGCGGGAGAGGTTCCCTATGCCCTCGGCTCGGATACCGGCGGCTCGATCCGCCAGCCCAGTTCGTTCTGCGGTGTCACCGGTATTAAGCCGACCTACGGCACGGTATCCCGCTACGGCCTTATTGCCTATGGTTCATCTCTGGACCAGATCGGCCCGGTGGCAAAAGATGTCACCGATTGTGCCACGGTGCTGGAGATCATTTCTTCCCATGACAGAAAAGACAGTACAAGCATAAAGCGGGAGGACACGGATTTTATCAGTGCGCTGAAAGAGGATGTGAGAGGAATGAAGATCGGGATTCCCAGGGATTACTTTGGCGACGGCCTTGATCCTCAGGTGGGGGACGCCATTATGAAGGCGGCCCATGTGCTGGAGGAGAGGGGCGCGGTTCTGGAAGAATTTGACCTGAGCCTTGTGGAGTACGCCATCCCGGCTTATTATGTGATCGCGTCCGCGGAGGCGAGCTCAAATCTTTCACGGTTTGACGGGGTAAAATACGGCTACCGCACAGAGGAGTACGAGGATCTCCACAATATGTATAAAAAGACCCGCTCCGAGGGATTTGGCCCGGAGGTGAAGCGGCGGATCATGCTGGGATCCTTTGTCCTCAGCAGCGGTTATTACGATGCCTATTATCTGAAAGCACTGCGGACGAAAGCGCTGATCAAGAGAGCTTTTGACCGCGCTTTTGAGAAGTACGATGTGATACTCTCCCCGGCTGCCCCGACCACCGCCCCGAAAATCGGTGACAGCCTGAGTGATCCAATCAAAATGTACCTGGGGGATATTTACACCATATCCGTAAACCTGGCCGGGCTCCCCGGCATAACCGTTCCCTGTGGCATGGATGACAAGGGACTGCCCATCGGGCTGCAGCTGATCGGCGACTGCTTTCAGGAGAAGACGATCCTGCGCGCCGCCTATACATTTGAGCAGTCTGTGAGAGGAGGAGAGTGACCATGGCAAAACAATATGAGACAGTGATCGGCCTTGAGGTCCATGTCGAGCTGGCGACAAAAACAAAGATATTCTGCGGCTGTTCCACCGCTTTTGGCGGGGCGCCGAACACTCACACCTGTCCGGTGTGTACGGGCATGCCGGGCTCTCTTCCCGTGCTGAACAGACAGGTGGTGGAGTACGCCATGGCGGTCGGGCTGGCACTGAACTGTGACATTAACCAGTATTGCAAATTTGACCGCAAAAACTATTTCTATCCGGACAATCCGCAGAATTATCAGATCTCCCAGTTGTATCTGCCAATCTGCGTCAACGGGAGCGTGGAGATTGAGACAGATGCGGGAAAAAAGAATGTCGGCATTCACGAGATCCACATGGAGGAGGACGCCGGAAAGCTCGTCCACGATGAGTGGGCGGACTGTTCTCTGGTGGACTATAACCGCTCGGGGGTCCCGCTGATCGAGATCGTGTCGGAGCCGGATATGCGGAGCGCCGATGAGGTGATTGCGTATCTGGAGAAGCTGCGCATGACGATCCAGTATCTCGGGGCATCGGACTGCAAACTGAATGAGGGGTCCATGAGGGCGGATGTGAACCTGTCTGTGCGGGAAGTGGGAGCTTCCGCATATGGGACGCGGACGGAGATGAAAAACCTGAATTCTTTTAAGGCGATTGCCCGGGCCATTGAGGGCGAGAGGGAGCGCCAGATTGAATTGCTCGAGGACGGCGGACAGGTTATTCAGGAGACCCGCCGCTGGGATGATAACAAGGAGTATTCCTACGCGATGCGCTCAAAAGAGGACGCCCAGGATTACCGCTATTTTCCGGATCCGGATCTGGCCCCTGTTGTGATCAGTGACGAGTGGCTGCAGAGCGTCCGCGACAGCGCACCGGAGTTCCAGGCGGAGAAAGCACAGCGTTACAGAAGAGAATTTGGCATCCCGGATTATGACATTTCTATTATTACAGCAAATAAAAAGCTGGCGGATATTTTTGAGGAGACGACGGCGATGCCACAATCCCAAAAAGGTGTCAAACTGGCTTATGGTGGAGACGATGCGTCTTCTCAAGGAGAGGGAAATGGAACCGGAAGATATTACTTTTTCGCCGGAAAATCTGGCGGAGCTGATCACGCTGGCGGACCGTGGGACGATCAATTCAACCGTGGCCAAAGAAGTTTTTCTGAAAATTTTCGAAGAAGATATTGACGTGGAGAAATTTGTGTTGGATAATGGACTTGGGACTGTAAGTGACGAGGGGGCGCTGCGCGAAGTGATAGAACGTGTTGTGGCAGATAATCCCCAGTCCGTTGCCGACTACCGCGCAGGAAAGAAGAAAGCCATCGGATTTCTGGTGGGACAGACTATGAAAGCGATGCAGGGGAAAGCAGATCCGGGCATGGTGAACGATATCCTGCAAAAGATCCTGAACGGTTAGTCAGAAATGTATGGGGAAAGGAAGGGGTTTTGCAATGGTCGATATGAGAAGGGAGAAGAGGTGGCCGATAGAGCTGACGCTTGAGATCACTTCTCTGTTTAAACAGGATAATGTGAGGGTGGAAAATATCAATGCGCCGATCACTGTTATCGATGTGTCGAAAGCCGGTATCGGGTTTCGGACGAAGAGTGTTTTGCCGGTGGATTATTATTTTAATGCGAGGCTTGTGCTGGGAGAGAGCGGTGCGATGAACTGTGTTGTCCGCATTCTGCGCCAGCAAAAGAGCGGGGATGAATATGTCTACGGCTGTGAGATTGTCGGGGCGGCAGCGATCATGGATTATGTTATCAATGATTATGCGGCGAGCCTGGAGTGATCTTTGATGGGGCAATACAGGTGATGGCAATCCTGTCCGCAATGGGCAGGATTGTTGTACAGTATATGTTTTTTACAGGGGAAATAAGAGAGGGAGAACGGAGGTATTTATGCAGGCAGAGTTGCAGTGGATCGATGATCCGGAAGTGTTTCGTGTAAACCAGATGCCCGCCCACAGCGACCATTACTGTTATGGGGGCCGTGAGGAAGAGAGCCGGGGGGACAGCAGTTTTTACCACATGTTGAACGGCAGTTGGAAGTTTTTTTATTCACAAAATGCGGCCGGGCGCCCGGCGGATTTTTACAGAGAGGACTGCGATGTGTCGTCCTGGGATGAGATCCGGGTGCCGGGGCATATCGAACTGGCCGGTTATGACAAGATCCAGTACATCAATGTCATGTATCCCTGGGAGGGGCAGGACTACCGCAGGCCGCCGGGGACGCCATCGGCCAGAGGACAGAGAAAGGATCTGTTCAGCGGGGCAGAGTACAACCCGGTCGGGTCTTACCGGCTGACGTTCGATCTGCCGCAGCATATGAGGGGTGGGAAGAGGATCTCCATTTTCTTTGAGGGAGTGGAGCAGGCCATGTACCTGTGGCTTAACGGTGAGTTTATCGGGTATGCGGAGGACAGTTTTACGCCCTCTGAGTTTGATCTGACGGAGGTGGTCCGCGACACTGGGAATATCCTTGCGGTGGAAGTCCACAAGAGAAGTACGGCGGCTTTTCTCGAAGATCAGGATTTCTTCCGTTTTTTTGGAATCTTTAGGGATGTGAAACTGTGCATGAGGCCGGAGACCCACTTAGAGGATCTGTGGCTGAGGCCCTGTTATGACCCGCAGAATAAAACAGGCGAAGTGAAGCTGCAGATGAAATTTACCGGGACAGCGGAGGGCAGTGTTAAAATCCGGATTTTGGACCGGGACGGATCGGTGTGTCTTGAAGATACGTGCCAGATCAGGGAGAGATTGGAGTGGGGCGGTGAGATGCCGCAGGCAGTACATCCGTGGGATAACCGTGATCCGTATATGTACCGGCTGGAGATTTCTGTTATGGGGAGAGAGGGCGCCACAGAAGAATTTATTCCCTATGCGTTCGGATTCCGCAAGATTGAGATTACAGACCGTGTGATCCGCCTCAATGGCAAAAGAGCCGTGTTCTGTGGTGTGAACCGCCATGAGTGGAGCCCTTATACCGGGCGGTGCATCGGCGGGGAGGAGAGGCAGTGGGATATGGACTGCATGAAACGGAACAACATCAATGCTGTCCGCACCTGCCATTACCCGGATCAGATCCCCTGGTATTACCTCTGCGACAGAGAGGGCATTTACATGATAGCGGAGACAAATCTGGAGACCCATGGCTCCTGGCAGAAATGGGGCAATATGGACACATCCTGGAATCTGCCCTGCAGTTTTGATGCGTGGCGGGAGGCTGTGCTGGACCGGGCCCGGACGAATTTTGAGGTGTTTAAAAATCACACCGCCGTACTGATCTGGTCCCTTGGAAACGAATCCTATGTGGGCGATGTGCTGCAGGAGATGAACCGTCTGTATAAAGAATGGGATCCGGACCGGCTGGTGCACTATGAGAGTGTGATCTATAACCGGGCCTATGAGGATACGGTGTCGGATATCGAGAGCCGGATGTATGCCCCGCCGGAAGAGGTAAAAGAGTATCTTGAGAAAAAACCGAAGAAACCGTTTATCCTCTGTGAGTTTATGCATGACATGGGAAACTCCATCGGCGGACTCAGTTCTTATATGGAACTGCTTGAACGGTATGAGAGCTATCACGGCGGGTTTATCTGGGATTTTATCGACCAGGCGCTGTTTGTGGCAGATGAGGTGACTGGCCGCGAAGTGCTGCGCTACGGGGGGGACTTTGATGAGAGGCCGGCAGACTATGAATTTTCCGGGAACGGCATTGTCTTTGCTGACAGGAGGGAAAAACCGGCGATACAGGAGGTGAGATACCACTATGGGAAATACCGCTGATGGACTGCACGTGATTTACGGGGATGCCACCCTGGGGGTAAAAGGAGATGGCTTTCGCTATGTCTTTTCTTATGCCAGGGGGGGACTGGAATCCCTGCACAGGGATGGGAAAGAGTGGCTCTACCGGACGCCAGGGCCCACATTCTGGCGCGCATTGACGGACAATGACAGGGGGAGCGGTTTTCATCTGCGCTCCGGCATGTGGCTGTCTGCGGATATGTTTATGAAAAATGGCAGCGTCCGGGTGTCGGTGGACGGCGAGAGAATCCCGCTGCCGATCGCTCCGGTAAATAACCGGTACAGCCAGGAGGAATATGCCCGCGAAGTGGAGATCACATTTACTTATACGACAATCACCGTCCCCGCTGCCCAGGTGGAAGTGTGCTACCGCGTGGAGGCGGGGGGAGAGATCCGTGTGAAACTTCATTATTTCGGGAAAAAGGGCCTGCCGGAGCTCCCGGCATTTGGCTTTCGGATCATTATGCCCACAGTGGCCGACGGATTCCGTTATGAGGGATTGTCCGGGGAGACGTACCCAGATCGGAAAGAGGGCGGGATCCCGGGAGTGTACGAACAGGAGGGCCTGCCTGTGACACCGTATCTGGTGCCGCAGGAGTGTGGCATGCATATGGATACGAAATGGGTTGAGATTTACCGCACGACAGAGCTGGATAACCGGATCAGGGAGAAGAAAAGGACTGCTTTGCGGATCTGCATGGAAGACCGGCCCTTTGCCTTTTCCTGCCTTCCCTATACGGCACAAGAGCTGGAAAATGCCACACATCAGGAAGAATTGCCACTCCCCCGCCGGACAGTGCTGTGCGTCATGGGCGCTGTGCGGGGCGTGGGGGGGATCAACAGCTGGGGAGAAGATGTTGAGCCGGCATACCGGATCGACGGGGAGAGAGAGATCGAATATTCGTTTCGGATAGGAACCGGAGGAAAACAGTAAAAAACAAGGGGGATAACATCATGAAGGAAGTAAAAGATTATGTGAGGAGTATTCCGGATTTTCCGGAGAAAGGAATTATTTTCCGTGATATTACTACAGTTTTGCAGGATGCAGAGGGGTTAAAACTGGCGATCGATTCTATGGTTGATGAGCTTAAGGGGATTGATTTTGACGTGGTGGTGGGCACGGAATCCCGCGGATTTATTTTTGGCGTGCCAATCGCTTACACACTGGGAAAAGCGTTTGTCCCCTGTCGGAAAAAGGGCAAGCTGCCCTGTGAGACGGTGACGGCAGAATATGACCTGGAGTATGGGAGTGCCGCCATTGAGCTGCACAGCGATTCTATCCAGAGAGGGCAGAGAGTGGTGATCGTAGATGACCTGATCGCCACGGGGGGGACGGTAGAGGCGTGTGTGAATCTGGTAGAGCAGCTCGGCGGCGAAGTTGTAAAAATTGTATTTCTGATGGAGCTGGCTGGTTTAGAGGGCCGCAAGCGGCTGGAAAAATATGATGTCGCTTCCGTCATCACCTATGAGGGCAAATAAATGCCTTTTTTCAAGCCCGCAGATCAAAATTGTACCGGGTGATATTTCCCACCGGGGCGTCGGCGGCGATGAAATCCTTTACCACATCCATCTCTTTTTCTTTTAGAGAGAGCTCTGCATTCAGGGCGTAGCCCTGTTTGTTCAGAGCTTCTTTGAGCAATTCCATATTCCGGTCCAGCAGATTTTTTACGTCATTGGAAGAGACAAAAAATCTCGTATTAACGGAACTCTGTTCTTTTGAAATCTGGATGTCCAGCATACCGAGGTGGTCCATGTCCAGATGAAGCAGGACTTTCAGGCTGCCGGGATCTTTTTTCAGAGCCTCTTTTCTCGTCATGACATACAGATCGCCGTGGGCGTTCTGGTTCTGGAGTTTGAGCGGCAGCTGTATGTACTGAAAGGTATCATTCATTATTTTCATGAAATTCAGATTGTCCCCCATGTCCGACGCCTGGCCGGAGAGCTGTGTGAACACATCTTTTCCGAGGACTTTCTCACTAAAATGGGAGAGTTCCTCAAACTGGCGGGACATTTTCTGATAGAGGGAATCCAGGGTGCCCTCTTCTTTCAGCGTCTCGGGCGAAATCGTCCAGCCGTTCAGAAACTGTTCTTTAACCAGTGCCTGAAATTCTTTGGAGGCAAGGAGTTTTCCGGCCTGTTCTGCTGACATGTGGGGAAACGCTTTCTGGATCCCTGTCAGGAACTCTCTTGCCGTAATGGATCCATCGGCCAGGCCTTCTCTTAATTCATCAGGAACCGGGTATTCAGACAGTTCTTCAGAAAATTGCAGCCGGCTTTCCGGAGACAGGATGAAACCGGCCTGTTCCCGGATAAATGCCGGATGTTCTCCGGCGCTTCCTGCTTTTTCTCCCGCGGTACCAGATACGGTCTCAGCAATATTGGAAAATAATTGCTTCATCCGGGACAGTGGGTTTGCCGGGGCGTTTTCCGGCGCGGCCGCGGCCTCAGAAACGGCTCCCTCTGCTGCATTTTCCGCGCCGGGAGAGACGGCCGCTTTTCCGGCTTCCCCCGGTGAGGACTGTACTGCGCTGTCTTCTTGCAGCGCACCCGCCACGGCAGATTGTCCACCGGTTCCGGCACTGTTTTCTGCCGCTGTGTTCTCACCGGCTGTATTTTCAGCCAGCGCCAGCTCTTCCGGGCTCGGTTCTCCCTGGAGAGCCAGTGAGAGGAGCTGGGTTCCCACCTCGTTTGCCAGGCGGGGAACCTGGCTGCCGATGGATTGTAACATTTCATTGATGGAGTCTGTCAGTGAATCCATTTTATATAGCAGCTGGTGCGTCTCATTCTGATAGTTTTCAAATTGCTTTAGCGTTTCCGGGGTCATCGTCATATTCAGACGGTTCATCGTGATGACGGAGTCTACGCT
>CANRMO010000053.1 GCA_947631755.1 uncultured Lachnospiraceae bacterium
TCCGCACAGAGGGCGGGTACATGAATACGTTTATTTCCGAAGGATCCAGTGATGTGCGGTGCCACCCTTGTGTTGCCGCTGCATCGGAGGAAGAAACAGATTCATTTAAACAGTAATCATAGACGCTTTGCAGCCTTTCTATGGCGGCATAAATCTCTTTTGGCTTTACCATTTGTTTTCCCATCATTTCCCTGATTACTGCCCCCAGAAAAACCGGGTCTGCAAAGTTGACTTTCGTTGTCATGGAAGCGCGGACAGGATGTTCAGAAAGCCAGTAGTATAAATCTAGTGTACTTTTAATTTCTGTTTCGTCACTTGAGTTGTTCCTGATCGTGAAGGGTTCACCCTGTAATGCAGATACAGCCGGTTCAATGCTGTCAATATCCGCAAGAAAAGCTGCTCTTTCTTCCTCACGCATTTTGTGTTCTGCAAATTTTGGCTTTTTGGGACTTTTTTTTGGTTTTTGACGCCTTCGGGGCAGTGTTGGAGTTTCTTCTGTTCCCCGCCTGATTTTTTTTAGATGGGCTTTTCTTTCTCTTTCCCTCTTATCTTCATTTCTGGAATCTTTTATCTCCTCAACTTCTTCAATTTCTTCATAGTCTCCGTCATCCAGATAATCATCGTCTGTCCAGCCACAGAACTGGACAATAGAACCCCTGCCAGGCAGTTCCGGTTTCAGTGGCTGATATTGCACACGCACATCATTGAAAACAGTTTTTGCGTCTGGATATTTCTGTATATAATTAATATCTGAAGCAGAGTGCCGTTTATTTTTGTCGATCGGTTCCTCTTTTTGTATATTCGCAAATTCCATAAATGAATTCCTTTCTTCTCTCATAGTGTTTTGGCATTTTATAATAATAAAAATTTATAGCTGTAAATAATCATATTTATTTTATCATAACATTTCCCAGTCAGATTATCAAAGATATTTTTTGTTTTAAAAATTTTCCTTGCGCATTCCCAGATAATAGTGTAATATATAGACAAAAGTGGAGTGAAGTGGTTAGTATGTGCCACGAAGTGGTGGAAATGGACACGCTTCCCGCTCCATGTTACGGAAGTTGGTGAGGCTGTATGTTCATGGGCACTTATGAACACGGACTGGATGCGAAGGGGCGGGTGATTGTCCCGGCGAAACTCCGTGATGATCTTGGGGAATCCTTTGTAGTCACATTAGGACTCGACGGGTGCCTGTTTGCATACCCACAGAACGAGTGGGAGGGCTTCATTGACAAGCTGAATAAACTTCCGGGAAATAAGGAAGGCAGAAAGTTACTCCGTCATTTTCTTGCGAATGCTGCGCCCTGTGAGGTGGACAAGCAGGGGAGAACACTGATTCCGGCAAAGCTGCGCGAATACGCGGGGCTTGAAAAAGATGTTGTGTTTGTCGGTGTGCTGGCAAAGATTGAGATCTGGAGCAGAGAGCGCTGGGAAGAAAGTGACGATTATGAGGATATTGAAGACATCGCAGAAGATATGTCGGCGTATGGCCTCAGTTTCTGACAGGTGCGCAGACGGGATGCCACAGATTTTCCGGGCATAGAAAACAGAAGCGGAGGGCGCATATGGAATTTCAGCATATATCCGTTTTGATGGATGAGACAATTGATTCGCTGCGGATCAGGCCGGATGGAATCTATGTGGACGGGACGCTCGGGGGAGCCGGGCATGCCAGCCAGGTGTGCAGCCGGCTGTCAGACCAGGGACGGTTTGTCGGCATTGACCAGGACGAAGAGGCGGTTGCTGTCTCAGCCGGGCGGCTGAAAGCATTTGGCGGCCGGGTAAGTGTGGTGCAGAGCAACTATGTGAACATGAGACAGGTGCTTCGGGGTCTGGGGATTGAACGGGTGGATGGGATTATGCTGGATCTCGGTGTATCTTCCTATCAGTTCGACAATGCGGAACGGGGATTTTCATATAGGAGCGACGCGCCCCTGGATATGAGGATGGACAGAGGACAAGCCGTGAGCGCAAAAGATATCGTGAACGGATATACAGAGGGAGAGCTTGTGAGGATTTTCCGCGAATACGGGGAAGAGAGGTTCGCGAGAGGAATTGCGAAAAATATAGTGAGAGCGCGGCAGGAGAGAGAGATCCGGACGACATTTGAACTAGTTGATATTATCCGCAATTCCATGCCGGCAAAAGCGAGAAATGGCAAAGGACACCCGGCAAAACGGACATTTCAGGCGATCCGGATCGAGTGCAACAGAGAGCTGGAAGTGCTGCAGGAGTCACTGGATGATATGATCCGTCTTCTGAATGACGGCGGACGGCTCAGCGTTATTACATTTCACTCGCTGGAGGACCGGATTGTGAAGAATTGTTTTCGGAAAAATGAGAATCCGTGTACCTGTCCGCCGGATTTTCCGGTGTGTGTGTGCGGGAAGAAGCCAAGGGGGAGAGTGGTGACGAGAAAACCAATTGTTCCGTCAGAGGAGGAACAAATGAGAAATCCGAGGTCTAAGAGCGCGAAATTGAGAGTGTTTGAGAGAGTGGCCGAGGAGTAAACAGAAGTTTTAGGGGGATATCATTTATGGCAGGAGAGAGGACATCATATGTTTACGGGAGTGCGGCGCAGAGAGCGCCGGCACGGCCTTATTACGACAGAGGGGAAGAACTCCGCAGAAGACAGCGCGAGCAGAGGGAATACGACCAGAGAGAGCGCAGGAAGCGAAGAGTCCAGTCAAAGCCGAGGATAGACAGAGTGGCGGTTTTCTGGACAGCAGTGACATTTGCCGCCGTGATGGCCGTCGGCCTTTTTTATCTGCGTCTGCAATTTCGGGCTACCTATTTGAGTAAAAGTGTGGTAAACTTACAGAGTGAAGTTGTTGATATGGAAAAAAATAATGTCGCGGCAGAGTCCGAGCTGGATAATTCTGTTAATCTCGATGAGATCTACAAGAAAGCCACAAAGGAGCTGGGGATGAAGAAAGCGACAGGTGACCAGATCCGTACATATGAGAGCAAAAAGAGTACGCAGATCCGGCAGAATGGTGATATTCCGGCAGAATAGTGAGCAGGTGAGAGCAGATGGCTACATACGCCAGGTATGGGAGAAGAAGGAGAAGAGCGCGGATAAAGGTTTTTACCAGGGGAATGAGAGTGACCCTTTTTTTCATGTTCCTCATTTTTTTCGTCGCCTTTGTTTTATTGCTTGTGAGGATCAATTTCATTAATGAGAAGAGTGGGGACAAGTATAAGAAAGCGGCTCTCTCGCAGCAAGCTTATACAAATGCTGTGCTGAATTACCAGAGAGGGGCTATCAGAGACCGCAATGACACGACGCTGGCTGTCAGTGTGAGGAAGTACAATGTTGTGTTTGAACCCCGGACGCTCAGGGCGGCCAGTGAGGAGGAGAGGGAAACTACTCTTGGTGAGCTCTCCGCCCATTTTGGCGTGGACCGGCAGACACTTGACCAGGCGATAGAGGCCAGGCCGGATTCTATGTACGAGCATCTGGACGGATTAAAAGAACTGCCGCAGGATACGGTGGATGCATTCCGGGAAAAAATGAAAGAGGAGAAAAAAGAAAAAAAGATTACAGGGATCTGGTTTGAGGAAACATTTAAGAGAAATTATCCGCTTGGCACAGTGGGGTGCAGCCTTGTGGGGTTTATGTCCTCCGAAAATCAGGGAACATATGGCGTTGAAGAGAGCTACAACGACGAACTCTGCGGCACGACAGGCCGGGAATTTGGTTATTTTGACTCCAATATGGACCTGCAGAGGACAATCAAAGAGGCGAGGGACGGAAATTCTGTGGTGATGACGATTGATGCCAATGTGCAGCAGATCGTTGAGCAGGAGATTGCAAAATTCCAGAAAGAAGATGTCGGGGCTAAACGGATCGCCGTTATGCTCATGAATGTAAAAAACGGAGAGATCCTTGCCATGGCATCTGACGCGCTGTTCGATCTGAATGATCCGCAAAACCTGTCACATATGTACAAGGCAGAGGAGATCAGTGCTATGTCGGAGGAGGACAAAAAGGCGAATCTTCTGGATATGTGGTCGAACTTCTGTATCAGTTACGGCTATGAGCCAGGTTCAACGTATAAACCCTTTACTGTGGCGGCGGCGCTGGATGAAAATAAGGTGAACGAAAATTCTACCTTTACCTGTAATGGCGTAGTCAAAGTGGCTGACCGCGAGATCCACTGCAGTAACCGCGCCGGGCACAAGACGCTGGATCTCCGTCACAGTATGATGGAGTCCTGCAATGCGGCGCTGATCGCTATCGGGACGAAACTCGGGCGGGCATCATTTTATGAGTACAACCGTCTTTATGGCTTTGGGCAGAGGACAGGAGTTGACCTGCCGGGTGAGGCGTCCGGTCTGATCCATGAAAAAGAACAGTTAAACCCGGTGGAGCTGGCCACAAGCAGTTTTGGGCAGACACAGACGGTCACAATGGTCCAGATGATGAGCGGTTTCTGCTCGCTGGTTAATGGCGGGGACTACTATCAGCCGCATATTGTAAAAGAAATACGCAACAGTGCCGGCGCTGTTGTGGAGACAGTCAATCCCACCGTGATCAAAAAGACTACATCAGTAGAAACAAGTAAAAAAATCCGTAGTTTTCTTTTGTCTACAGTTGAAGAAGGGACGGCGGCCCCGGCAAAGGTAAAGGGGTATTCCATTGGCGGCAAGACGGGGACGGCGGAAAAGGTGGGAAGAAACAAAAAAAATTACCTGGTCTCTTTTATCGGCTGCACGCCGGCAGAGGACCCGGAGGTGGCGATCTATGTTGTGATCGACGAGCCACATGTGAGTGACCAGGCCCACAGCACATATGCGACAGAATTTGCCGCAAAGATTATGAAAAAGGTTCTGCCGTTTCTGGGACAGTATGCCACAGAGACAAAGAAAGAGGTATAATCTTTCATAACTGGGCGGGGAGAGCAATAGATTATAACGATAATCTTTTGCGAGGTGGCTTATGTGGTGCAGACACAAAACTTACCAGAGACAAAGTATGTTTTTGGTTTTTTTTGTTTTTGGCCTGATCATTATCTGCATTTTTGTGAGGCTTGGATATCTGATGCTGTTTCGGGCGGATCACTTTGGTGCGCAGGCGAAAGAACTGCATGAGAGGGAACGAAGGATAAAAGCGGAGCGTGGGCTTATCATGGACCGTAATGGCAGGCTTCTGGCGGGAAACCGCTCGGTCTCCACCATATCGGTCATTCACAGCCAGATCAAGGAACCGGAGAAAGTGATAGATATTCTGTCAAAAGAATTGGGGATTGAGGAAGATACGGTCCGAAAAAAAGTGGAAAAGGTATCTCTCCGTGAGAAAGTCAGATCAAATGTCGACAAGGAAACATCCGATAGAATACGTAACTGCAAGTTGGCGGGAGTGACCGTCGATGAAGACTATAAAAGGGACTATCTTTATGATTCACTGGCGTCTAAAGTGTTAGGGTTTACGGGGAGTGACAACCAGGGGATCATTGGCCTTGAAGTTGCCTATGAGAAATATCTGAAAGGGATTGACGGCTCCATTTTGACGATGACGACAGCTTACGGGGTGGAGATTGAAAATGGAGCGGAAGACCGGGTTGAGCCGGTCGGCGGATGGACACTGAACACCAGCCTTGACCTGACGATCATGGAATATGCGGACCAGGTGGCAAATACTCTGTCGAAAAAGAAACAGGCAAAAAGCGTGGAGATCATTGTGATGAACCCAAAAAATGGGGAGATCTATGCAATGGTAAACGCCCCGGAATTTAATCTGAACGATCCTTACACACTGTTGGCTGACAGCTCCGGTTTGTCCGAGAAAGAGAAAAATAACCAGCTGAATGCCATGTGGAGGAACGAATGTGTGTCCGACACGTATGAGCCGGGGTCTACTTTTAAGATCCTGACAACGGCTGCCGCCCTTGAGACGGGGGTGGTTAAAATGTCTGACACATTTCACTGCCCGGGATATAAAATGGTAGAAGACCGGAAGATCCGCTGCCACAAGACGACAGGACACGGCTCAGAGACATTTCTTGAGGGGATTATGAATTCGTGTAATCCTGTATTTATGGAAGTGGGGGCACGAGTGGGAGTGGACAATTTCTTTAAGGAAATACAGATGTTCGGCGCTCTGCAGAGAACCGGCATCGATGTGCCGGGGGAAGCGGTGGCTATTATGCATAAAAAAGAAAATGTGGGGGCTGTGGAGCTGGCAACGATGTCCTTTGGCCAGTCTTTCCAGCTCTCTCCAATCCGTCTGCTGACCTGTGCGGCATCCATGATTAACGGAGGAAAGAGTATCACGCCGCATTTTGGCGTCAGTGTGAAGAGTTCAGACGGGAAACATGTAAAGCGGTTCGCCTACAAGGAAGGGGAACAGATTGTGTCAAAAGAGACTTCGGATCTGGTGCGGGAGGCGCTGGGAAAAGTTGTGTCAGAGGGAACCGGGAAAAATGCGGGAGTAGAGGGATATGCGGTAGGTGCAAAGACCGGGACCAGCCAGAAGCTGCCCCGGGGCAACGGCAAATATATCGCCTCGACGATCGGATTTGCCCCGGTAGAAGATCCGCAGGTGATCGCCCTCGTGAGGATTGATGAGCCCCAGGGCCTGTATTATGGCGGCACAGTGGCGGCGCCGGGAATTTCCGCCCTGTACACGAATATCCTCCCCTATCTCCTGGAGGGAGGTGACAGGGAGTAGACGGGTTTCCCGGTCGGGGAAAAATCCGGAGCACATACGGCTGTGCTGCCCCGGAAGTCAAAGAAATGCTTGCGGGGGACGCCATAATAGTATAAAATAAACTCGTGTGTACCCGTACCTGAAAACGAACTGTGGGAAGTTCTTAAGATAAGGAGAGGTGAGAAGTTATGCTAGCTGTTATGAAATTTGACCTGAGTGTGCTGATGCCAGTGATTATTTCCTTTCTGGTCAGTGTTGTGTTGTGTCCGGTCATTATTCCGTTTCTGCGGAAATTGAAATTCGGCCAGACCGTCCGGGATGAGGGGCCGGAATCCCATCTGAAAAAGAATGGTACCCCGACGATGGGGGGGCTGGTTATTCTCGCCAGCATATTGATCACCTCCCTGCTGTATGTAAAGGGATACCGGGATATCATACCGGTTCTGTTTATGACTCTCGGGTTCGGGCTGATTGGTTTTCTGGATGATTACATCAAGGTAGTCATGAAGCGTTCCCTCGGGCTGACCCCATGGCAGAAGATGTCGTTACAGTTTCTCGTGACAGCGGTGTTCCTCTTTTATTATTTTAAAGTGGCGAAACTGGATACTACGATAAAGATTCCTTTTGTCGAGGGAGCTGGATTTGAGATGCCGGTGTGGCTGTTTGTCGTGTTTGTATTTATTGTTGTGCTGGGGACAGTCAACGGTGTAAATTTTACCGACGGTTTAGACGGTCTTGCTTCGGGAGTCACGGCAATCGTGGCTACGTTCTTTACGATCGCGGCTCTTCTTTTAAATCCGTCGATGACGCCAATTACAGGTGCGGTTGTGGGAAGTCTGCTCGGTTTCCTGCTGTTCAACACGTACCCGGCGCGGGTGTTTATGGGGGATACGGGGTCTCTTGCCCTGGGCGGCTTTGTCGCCTCTATCGCCTTAATGCTCCATATGCCTCTGTTTATCGTGATCGCCGGGCTGATCTATCTGGTGGAGGTAATCTCTGTTATCCTGCAGGTGGGATACTTTAAGCTGACACACGGAAAACGGATTTTTAAGATGGCGCCAATCCACCACCATTTTGAATTGTGCGGTTACTCAGAGACACAGGTTGTGGCGGCGTTCAGTATCATTACGGCACTTTTGTGCCTGGTAGGGATCATGGCGCTGTAGAGGAATCTGAGATTGGAGGAAAGTATGGATTTACATGGAAAAAAAGTGGTGGTTGTCGGCCTCGGAAAGAGCGGCCAGGCTGCCTATGAACTGCTAAAGGGGACAGGAGCGGATATCTGTCTGTATGATGGGAAAGAAGATCTGGACATTTCGGCTTATCACGTGCCGGTTTATCTGGGAGAGCTGCCGGAGCGCATAGTTTCTGCGCTCTCTCTGGCTGTGTTCAGCCCCGGAGTGCCCTTAAACATCCCGGTGGCACAGATTTTGAGGGAAAATAATGTGCCTGTGATTGGCGAGATCGAGCTGGCATACCGGATGGAGAGAGGCCGGGTAGTGGGGATCACGGGGACAAACGGGAAGACGACTACGACTGCGCTGACCGGTGAGATCATGAAAGCGTACAACGAGCAGACCTTTGTGGTGGGCAACATCGGCAATCCCTATACAAAGGAAGTCCGGAAGACGACAGAAAATTCGGTCACTGTGGCGGAGATCAGCAGCTTTCAGCTGGAGACGATCGACACATTCCGCCCGAGAGTCAGCGCGGTGCTGAATATCACGCCGGATCATCTGAACCGGCACGGCACGATGGAAAATTATATTGATGCAAAATTTGCGATCACAAAAAATCAGACAAAAGAGGATCTGTGCGTGCTGAATTATGAGGACGAAGTTTTGCGCAAACGGGCGTCTGCCCTGCCCTGCCGGGTGGAATTTTTTAGCAGCAGGCAGAAAGTGAAAGATGGCCTTTACCAGAACAAACATAAGGATATCGTGGATGGCAGGACAGGGGAAGTGCTCATGAATATGTCGGAGAGCAACATTCCCGGGGACCACAATTGCGAGAATATTATGGCGGCGATCCTCATGACAAGAGAAATGGGCGTTCCGATGGAGCTGATCATAAAGGCGGTTAAACGGTTTCAGGCGGTGGAGCACCGGGTGGAATTTGTAAAGACGGTTGCCGGTGTGGATTACTATAATGACTCCAAGGGAACGAATCCTGACGCGGCGATCAAGGGAATCCAGTCTATGGATAAGCCTACGGTGTTGATTGGCGGAGGCTATGACAAAGGCGGGGAGTTTGATGAGTGGATCCGCTCATTTGACGGGAAAGTGAAAAAGCTCCTCCTCATGGGAGAGACGAAAGAGCGGATTGCGGAGACAGCAAAGAGACTTGGGTTTGAGGAATATGAACTGACGGACACTCTCCAGAATGCGGTAAAGCGCGCCGCAGAGCTGACAGAACCCGGGGATGCGGTGCTGCTCTCCCCTGCCTGCGCCAGCTGGGATATGTTCGATTCTTACGAACAGAGGGGCCGGCTGTTCAAAGATTATGTCCGCACCCTGTAACGGGTGGCGGCAGATAGTATTTTTGGAATATAATTGGGAGGTAGGCCTGTGGCAAATAGAAAGGAAAGACAAGTGAATGCTGTACAGAGCACCTTTGATTACAGCCTTCTGTTGATTACTCTGTGCCTGATCGGCTTTGGTATGCTGATGATATACAGTTCCAGCTCATTTACCTCACAGGTTAAGTACGGCGATTCTGCGTACTTTCTGAAGAAACAGGCACTTGGCGTAGCTTTTGGCCTGCTGGCGATGTTTATTGTAAGTAAATTTCATTACAAATTGTACATAAGCCATTTCCCGCTTATAAGAATGCGGGTTATCACAATCCTCTATCTTGTGGCGGCGACGCTCCAGATTCTGGTTCTGTTTATCGGAATCGAGAGGAACGGAGCTAAGCGGTGGCTCTACATAGGACCCTTATCCCTCCAGCCATCGGAGATCACGAAAATCGTAGTGATTCTGATCACGGCTTATTTTATTCAGATGAGGCCCAAAGAGATGAGCTCTTTCAAAGGGATCATCCGGGTCTTTGTCCCGGTGGGGATCCTGATCGTTCTTGTCGCCCTTGAGAATCTCAGCACAGCCATTGTCATGGGAATGATTGCTTTTGGCATGTGTTTTATAGCGGCGAAGAGAAAATGGATCTATGTGCTGCTGGCCGGTCTGGGTGTTTCGCTCATCGGCCTCTATATCCGTTTTGGCGCGGCTTTTCGGTCGAACCGCATTGCGATATGGCGCAATGTGGAGACCCATGAAGACGGTTACCAGATTCTGCAGGGGCTCTATGCCATCGCATCCGGCGGCGTATTTGGAACCGGCCTGGGAGAGAGTATGCAGAAACTCGGGTTTATTCCTGAGTCCCACAATGACATGATCTTTTCGATTATCTGCGAGGAACTGGGCCTTGTGGGTGCCGGGATCGTGCTTCTGATGTTTCTTTTTCTCCTCTGGCGGATTTTGAACACGGCTATGAAAGCGCCGGATCTCTTTTCCTCCCTGATCTGCACGGGAGTGATGATCCACATAGCTTCCCAGGTGGTGTTGAACATCGCGGTTGTGACAAATTCCATTCCGTCGACCGGAATCCCCCTGCCATTCATCAGTTACGGTGGCACATCAGTCATGATTCTCATGGCTGAGATGGGGCTTGTCCTTGGAATTTCCTCAAAATGTAAAAGCACCTGACAGGGATACTCACATACAATAAGATTGAGAACATAGTTGTATGGTGAGTGAATGGCAATAGAAATCAGTGGAAGCAGCCGGGTCTGTGGCGCACTGGAGATTCAGGGGTCAAAAAATGCTGTCCTGCCCATTATGGCGGCATCTGTGTTGTGCGAAGGAGAGACGGTGATCAAAAATTGCCCGGATATCCTGGATGTTCACGCGATGGGAGATGTCATGCGGGGGATCGGCGGACGGGTGCAGTACAGAGATCATGAGCTTGTGCTGGACACGTCGCGGATAGAGGACGGCCGGATCCGGGAAAAAAAGGCCGGAGATATCCGTGCGTCCGTTCTCTTTCTCGGGAGCCTCCTGGCCAGGTTTCACAGTGTCAGTATCCGGTATCCCGGCGGGTGTTCCATTGGGAGCCGTCCCATTGACTTTCATCTGAGAGCTTTCCGGCAGATGGGCGCTGTTGTGGAGGAGCTGCCGGACAGAGTGTGCTGCCGGGCAGAAAAGGGCCTTCATGGGGCGGATCTTCCTCTCTGCTTCCCGAGTGTGGGAGCCACAGAAAATATTATTCTCGCGGCAGTCATGGCAGAGGGTACAACGGTTATCCGCAGAGCGGCAAGGGAGCCGGAGATCAGAGAGCTGTGTGATTTTCTGAACGCCATGGGGGCAAAGATCCGCGGGGGCGGGTCGGATGTGATCCACATTGAGGGAGTGAGGAGGCTCCGGCCGGTGCACTGGCAGCTTTGTTCTGACCGCATTGTCCTTTTGACCTGGGCTATGCTGACGGCAGGGTGCGGCGGAGAGGCAGAATTTGAGAAGGCGGCTCCCTTTTCTGAGGCAGAGCGGCAGATATTACAAAAGACCGGCTGCCGGATTGAAGAGAGCGGAGACCGGATCCGCATAAGGCAGGGGAGTGTGCCGCGGCCGGTGCCATATGTCCGCACAAGTCCCTATCCGGGCTATCCCACAGACGGGCAGTCGCTGCTCATGCCAGTGCTGTGCCGGGGGAGTGGGGTCAGCACGATTGAGGAGGGGATTTTTGAGAACCGCTTCCGCATGATCCGGCAGCTGAGGAAACTGGGTGCAGATATTGATTATGTCAGCAACCGGGCCAGGATAACGGGCGTGACAAAGCTTCACGGCGCTGAGGTGAAAGCGGACGATCTGCGCAGCGGGGCCGGACTTCTTATTGCGGCCTCCATGGCAGAGGGGGTGTCCCGGATCTCAAATGAGGATTATATCCACCGGGGCTATGAAGATATATGCGGCCAGCTGCGGGCGCTCGGCATAAAGGCGGCGGATATACAATAGAGGGAAGGAAGACTTCGGCATGGAAAAGAAAAGAAAAAAAAATACAAAATGGATCGTGGCGGGAAGCATAGTGGCAGTCCTTGTGTTCTGTGTTTTCTTTTTCCGGGTAAAAAAGGTGTCGGTTGAGGGAAACACGTATTACAGCCAGGAGAAGATGGCAGAGATGTTCCAGAAAAATATACTGGAAAAGAATCTGCTGACTTTCTGGCTGATGGACAAGCTCTCACTGACGCCAAAACTGCCCTTTGTGCGGGAGTATGAGGTGGCATATCCGTCCCCGAACGAAGTCCACATAAAACTCTATGAGAAAACGATCGTGGCCGGGATCGCCTATTCCGGCCAGTATATCTATTTTGAAAAAGACGGAATGGTGTTAAAGAGCACGAGCGAGCCACTGGATCAGATTCCTCTGTTTGAGACGGATAACCTGACTACTTTCAGTCTGTATGGGCCGGTTGAGATGGAGAATGACACGCTGCTGGGCCAGATCATGAATCTGGCCAACCTGTTCCAGCACTACAATGTCACATGGGATAAGGTGGTGTTCACGGATTCTGACGAAGCGGTTCTGTACAGTGCCGATATCAAGGTGACACTAGGGAAATCCGACAACTACGACGAGAGGGTTTCCGCCCTGTCCAGTATTCTCGGACAAATGCTGAAAGAGAAGAAGAAGGGGGAGCTGGACATGTCAGACTACGAGGTCAAGGGAACTGTGATCTTTAAACAGGCGGGGATACCGCCTGTCGCAACGCCGTCCCCAACGCCTGCGCCGGAGGCAGCGCAGGCGCCATCCCCTGTCCCGTGAGACAGAATTGCTCTGTGGCCGGATGATGTGAAAATTTCCTAAAATGTAAATTTACTCTTGATTATTTAGGGAAAAAAAAGTATTATATGTATATGTGACTATGTTTAAGGGTTTCTATTGTTAATAGAAGGAGGAACTGTAGTGTTAGAGATTATGACCAGCGAGGCTGAAAATGCCGCAGCTAACCTGCTTGTGATTGGTGTGGGCGGTGCCGGCAATAACGCTGTAAATCGAATGATAGATGAGGGAATCAAGGGTGTTGAGTTTGTATGTATCAACACGGACAAGCAGATTTTGCAGCGCTGTAAAGCGTCTGTCTGCATCCAGATCGGCGAAAAGCTGACAAAGGGGCTCGGTGCGGGGGCCCGGCCGGAGATTGGCGAGAAAGCGGCCGAAGAGAGCCAGGAGGAACTGGCAGAGATCGTCAAAGATGCAGATATGGTATTTGTCACATGTGGCATGGGCGGCGGCACCGGGACCGGAGCGGCGCCTGTAGTGGCCAAGATTGCCAAAGACATGGGGAAATTGACAGTGGGTATTGTGACAAAACCTTTTAGTTTTGAGGGAAAGAACCG
>CANRMO010000054.1 GCA_947631755.1 uncultured Lachnospiraceae bacterium
AGAAAGTCCCGGACAAGTTTGCGCATGCGCTGCTCATCATCCACTACCAACACTGTACTATCGGCCATTACGAACCGCTCCCTTCGCTCTTATCGTCTGCCGTCCCCTGCTGTCCCCCCGCGGCAGCCTCCTGTTTCTCAAGATCCTGCTCCCTCTGCTCCAGCTCACTCTCCCACTCCGTATATTTATCCAGCAGCTCTTCTTCCATATTAGCCTTATAATTTGTAAAATATGTGAAAATTGAATATTCAAATTTAAAATTTATAAAAACAAATCCTATGATGAGGACGACCAGCGCCACAATCGCTATTTTAATCTTTTTGTTCAGGAGCACCTGGCCCTCATACATTTTCTTATACCGCTCTTCATAAAAAGAGAGTCCGGATCTCTTTTGTTCTCCCTCTTCCTCTTCGTGGTAATCCGCGGGGAGCGGGATCTCCGGCAGAATCTCGGTGTCGGCAATATCACTTGTCACAATGACATTCCGCAGCTCCTCCAGGAAATGATATCCAATAACCGTTGTAAACATCTTCTCCGAGACCAGCTTATTATAGAGTTTCAGCGCCGTCTTTGCGTTGCCTACATCCGCTTTGCTCCGTATCTGCTGAATCGCCTCATCCTCTGCCCTGGCTTTCTCATAGGCGACACGCCCCTCAAAGACATAGTTGTCCAGTTTTTCCCTGCTCTCCATATCCGTTTCCCCCTCTATGGTCTCTCACTTCTCTATATCCGCCTGCCCACCGACATAATCTTTCACCACAGCAATGATCATATCGTCTTTTGGGCGGGCAGAATAATCACTCCGGTATGCCTCTGTCAATTTTTCTAAATCCTCTTCCTTTTTGTACTCTTCATCCTCTGCCATCGTTATCTTTAAATACTTTTTGTACACATCGTCTGTGAGCTCCAGACTTTCCCTGGCAGCAATCGTTTTGGCGACCATCCGCTCCTTTACCTGATACTGCGCCACCTCGTGAAGCGTCTCTTCGTCCATTCCGAACTCGGCAAGGAGATCCTCATATGTGCTCCCCAGCAGATCCGCCATATCTTTATATCGGACCACCTGATCATCAAATTCTTCTTTCACAAGCTCCTCCGGATATTCCGATACCTCACAATTTTCAATCACAATCTCCCAGGCCTGCTCGGCAGCCATCTCTTCTTTTGTATAATCTTTATCCTTTAAATCTTCCGCGGACAATGGGATTTTTTTGTACTTCCCAAGCGCGACCAGCTTCTCTTTTTCATAATCGACAACCTCGCCGTCAGCCGCGGGATTTTCCAGCTCGCCAGACACCGCCTGTGCCGCCGCGGGAGTAGCGCTCCCCTCTTTCTTCTTTTCTTGCGGCTCTGCGCTCTTTCCGGCACACCCTGCCAGCAGCGCAGCACAGGCCAGAAACAGCAGACCGGCCCCAAAAATTCTGTTTTTATATACTTTCACCATAAATATAGTTCCCTTTCCATAAATAGCCAAGGCGGTATACCTTGGCTACACTGTTCTACCAGCCAGGCACTGTCACTGCTCCTTTGCGTTGATATAATTCATCAACCCCTCTGCCCGGATGATGCGCTGCATAAATTCGGGAAATGCCTGACCCTGATAAGTCTCATTTTTCGTTTTATTCGTAATGACTCCGCTGTCAAAATCAATCTCCACTTCGTCTCCCGCCTCGATCTGCCTCGCGGCCTCCCTGCACTCGATAATGGGAAGCCCGATATTGATCGCATTGCGGTAAAAAATCCGGGCAAATGTCTCCGCGATTACACAGCCAACGCCCGACGCCTTTATAGCGATAGGCGCGTGCTCCCTTGAAGAACCGCAGCCAAAATTTTTCTCAGCCACAATAATATCGCCTTTCTCCACAGCGCCCACAAAACCTTTATCAATATCTTCCATACAATGTGTCGCCAGCTCTGCCGGATCTGAAGAATTCAGATAGCGCGCCGGTATAATCACATCTGTGTCCACATTATCTCCATATTTAAATACTTTTCCGGATGCTTTCATAATTGATCACCATACCTCCATTTCTTTACATATCAGACAGATCCGCCGGCTCAGAAATTTTCCCGGTGACTGCGCTTGCCGCCGCCACCGCAGGGCTTGCCAGATAGATCTCCGAGTCCACATGGCCCATGCGCCCCACAAAATTCCGGTTTGTGGTGGACACGGCTCTCTCCCCCGCCGCCAGGATACCCATATGGCCGCCGAGGCACGGGCCGCAGGTCGGTGTGCTGACGATCGCACCGGCCCGGATAAATGTCTGTGTCAGCCCCTCTTCAATAGCCTGGAGATAAATATCCTGTGTCGCCGGTATCACGATACAGCGGACACCTTTTTTCACTTTCCGTCCCTTAAGCACTTTTGCCGCCGTGCGCAGATCTTCAATGCGCCCATTCGTGCAGGAGCCGATCACAACCTGGTCAATCTCCACATCCCCCGCCTCTCTCACGGTCTTTGTGTTCTCCGGCAGATGCGGAAAAGCCACTGTGGGTTCAAGAGCTCCGAGGTCAATCGTGATCGTCTCATCATACTCTGCATCCTCATCCGCCGCGTAAATGGTATATTCTTTCTTTGAGTGCTCTTCCATATAAGCGATCGTCTTATCATCCACAGGGAAAATCCCATTTTTTGCCCCCGCCTCAATGGCCATATTGGCAATCGTAAAACGGTCATCCATGGACAGATCCGCCACACCGTCCCCGGTGAACTCAAGAGAGCGGTACAATGCGCCGTCCACGCCAATCTTCCCAATCAGATGCAGGATCACATCCTTTCCGCTGACCCACGGATTCAGTTTGCCGGTCAGCACGACCCGGATGGCCGAAGGCACTTTAAACCACGCCTTTCCAGTGATCATCCCGGCTCCCATATCCGTACTCCCGACACCGGTGGAAAATGCCCCCAGCGCACCGTAGGTACAGGTGTGGGAATCCGCGCCGATACAGGTCTCCCCCGCAACGATCAGTCCCTTTTCCGGGAGAAGGGCGTGCTCAATTCCCATCTCGCCCACCTCGAAATAATTTGTGATCCCCTGGGCCTTTGCATAATCGCGGACACATTTGCAGTGTTCCGCCGATTTTATATCTTTATTCGGGGCAAAGTGATCCGGGACAAGGGCAATCTTGTCCTTGTCAAACACGGTCTTCTTATTTAATTTCTCCACTTCATGGATCGCGACCGGCCCGGTTATATCATTAGCCAGAACCAGGTCAAGATCCGCCTCAATCAGCTGCCCCGCCACAACAGAGTCAAGTCCCGCGTGGGCCGCCAGAATTTTCTGGGTCATTGTCATTCCCATCGTATCCCCTCCAATTTAAAAAGTCTCTGTACAATGATAACAAAAAAAGGGGATTTTGTAAATCCCCCTCTTCGCCAGGCAGATCAGCTCCCTGTAGAACCGAACCCGCCCGCTCCCCTGACTGTCTCCTCCAGTTCAGCGGTCTCCTCATACTGCGCATAGAGATAGGGTGCTATGACCATCTGGGCCACCCGCTCCCCGTCCTCGATCTCTATGGCTTCCTTAGAATGATTATGCAGGGCCACCATGATCTCCCCCCGGTAATCCGAATCGATAACGCCCACTTTATTGGCGGGCGCCAGTCCCTTTTTACAGGCAAGGCCGCTCCTGGCATATACAAGTCCCACTAACCCGGCCGGTATCTCCATGGCGATGCCGGTATGGATAAAAGCCGTATCCCCCGGTCCGATCACCACTGGTTCATCCATACAGGCGTACAGATCCGCACCCGCGGCAAACTCCGTGCCATATTGAGGCGCCCTCGCCCTGTCATCTAATTTCTTAAAATGCAGCTTTACTGAATCCATCTTTTTCCTCATTTCTCTGTCGCTCTCTTCTTTTTATCCCGCCGTGTCCTCAGATCAGATCTCTCCCTCCCAGTGCACGACTTCACCTCTGTCCAGTGATTTTTTGACATCGATGATCCGCTGATTATCGGATCCCCGGAAATTCACTTTCAAATTTTTCTGATCCGCGACAAACTCTCCGTCAACCAGAATATCAATATAGCTGAGCAGTTCTTTTGTGATTTCCGACTCCCTGCACATCCTGTCCACAATATCCCGGTCAAACAGATATCCTGAATAACACCAGATGTTTTTTTCCGGGTAGGTCTCATGAACCCGGCGCAGCAGGGGCAGAAGCCCCTTCTGATTCTCCGGTTCCATCGGTTCTCCCCCCAGCAGCGACAACCCTGCCACATATCCCGGTCTCAGATATTCCAGAATCTTTTCTGTCTCATTCTCCGTAAAAGGCTTTCCGTAGTTAAAATCCCATGCCTCTTTATTAAAGCAGTCTTTGCAGTGATGCGTGCAGCCGCTCACAAACAGTGACACCCGGACGCCAACGCCATTGGCCACATCGTACTGTTTGATATCTGCATAATTCATATCAATCCCCATTTCCATTTCCTTGTCCTAATCCAGCCCGCGGGGCTGCGCACAAAATCACAGATGAAGAACCCGGGAATTGATCTCTTTTGTCTTTCCCACATTCCAGAAATTCTCACCCAGATAACCGCAGGTTCTTCTCGTCACATTCATTTTATCGTGATCTTTGTTCCCGCAGTTCGGGCACTCCCACTGCAGCTCATCGTTCACAATGATCTCCCCGTCAAACCCGCACTCATGGCAGTAATCCGACTTTGTATTGAACTCTGCGTACTGGATATTATCATAAATATACTTGACTACCTCTTCAAGCGCCGGCAGATTGTGCTGCATATTCGGAATCTCCACGTAGGAGATCGCCCCGCCGCTGGAGATCACCTGGAACTGCGCCTCAAAGTCGAACTTACTGAAAGCGTCGATCTTCTCCCGCACATCCACATGGTAGGAATTTGTGTAGTACCCCTTATCCGTCACATCCTCAATGGAGCCAAAACGCTTTTTATCGATCTCCGCAAAGCGATAGCAGAGACTCTCTGCCGGAGTGCCATACAGACTGAAATGGATCCCCGTCTCCTCTTTCCATGTGTCTGCTGCCGAGCGCAGGCGTTTCATAAGAGCCAGTGCAAAAGCCTTTCCTTTCTCTGTCGTGTGGCTCTCTCCCGTCATCAGCTTTGTCACCTCATACAGACCGATATAGCCGAGGGAGATCGTCGAATATCCGCCGTGCAGCAGTTTGTCAATTTTTTCTCCCTTAGCCAGACGGGCGATCGCGCCATACTGCCAGTGGATCGGGCTGACATCACTGGTCACGCCCTCAAGCGCCCGGTGGCGGCACATCAGCGCCTCAAAGCAGAGGGAGAGCCTCTCCTCCAGAATCTGCCAGAAATTTTCCATATTCCCCTCTGCCACAATACCGATCTGAGGCAGGTTCAGGCTGACAACCCCCTGATTGAAACGTCCCTCAAATTTATAATTACCGTCCTCATCTTTCCACGGTGTGAGAAAACTGCGGCAGCCCATGCAGCTGTATACATTTCCCTCATAATTCTCACGCATCTTTTTTGCGGAGATATAATCCGGATACATCCTCTTGGCGGAGCACTGTACTGCCAGTTTGGTAATATAGTCATACTCACCGCCCTTTAAGGCATTGTGCTCATCCAGAACATAAACGAGCTTCGGGAAAGCAGGAGTCACATAGACTCCCTTTTCATTTTTGATGCCCTCAAGCCTCTGCCGGAGTATCTCCTCAATGATCATCGCATTCTCTTTTATATACTCATCGTTTTTATCCAGATTCAAAAACAGGGTCACGAAAGGTGACTGTCCGTTAGTCGTCATCAGCGTATTGATCTGGTACTGGATCGTCTGTACACCGGAGCGGAGCTCGTCCTGCACGCGGTCCCTCACAAAATCCTCGATCGCCTCTGCGTCCATGCGGTCACCGTATTTCTCCATATAGTGGGAGCGGTATTTGTCTGCACTCTTGCGCAGGTACTTCCCGAGATGCCTTGTGTCCACAGACTGCCCGCCGTACTGGCTGCTGGCCACGGCCGAAATAATCTGTGTCACAACCGTACAGGCAACCTGGAAACTTTTCGGGCTCTCAATCAGTTTTCCGTTCATCACCGTTCCATTGTCCAGCATATCCCCGATATTAATCAGACAGCAGTTAAAAATGGGCTGGACGAAATAATCCATATCGTGAAAATGGAGTACGCCCTCCTCGTGAGCCCGGGTAATCTTGTCCGGCAGCAGTAGGCGCTTTGTCAGATCTTTCGAGACCTCGCCCGCGATCAGGTCCCGCTGTGTGCTGGCAACATAGGCATTTTTATTGGAATTTTCTTCCATGACATCCTTATTGCTGTTCTGGATCAGGCTCATAATAGAATCATCCGTCGTATTTGCTTTCCTCACCAGATCCCTTGTATAGCGGTAAATAATATATTTCTTGGAGAGAATAAATTTCCCCGCCGCCATCAGTTTCTGCTCAATGATATCCTGGATATCCTCAACCTGCATCGTCTCACAGCCCGAATTTTCTATCCCCGCTATAATGCCGTTAATCAGATCATCCGACGCTTTTTCATAAGGCTCTACCTCCGCGTTAGCCTTTCGGATCGCAATCAATATCTTGTTCCTGTCATATTCTGCCATCCTGCCATCTCTCTTAATAACCCTCACTCTCGTGCAACTCCTTTCTCAACAATAAACATATCCAGCTTTTTCAACTGTGCGTTTTATTATAGCACGTTGCCACACGCATGTCCACTACATATTGTAATTTATTTTACTTTTTGTTTTCTCTGGCACAATATCCTGTGTTTTTACTATGTCTGTAGAAAGGCGTCCCAAATGACATTTACCCGGATAACTGCCGCAAAAAAGAGTGGTATGCCACCGGGATTGCATATTCCTCCGTGAGACTCTCTCTGTCCGCCCACACAATATGTTCCGCCACATCAGAACATTGCTGTGGCAGCCCGATGCGGTAGCCCCTCATGTGCCACTCCACATGGGAAAATATGTGCTTTCCGCTCTCCATCCGGCTGACTGGCACATCTTTTATCCCTCTCTCCCCAAGAAACTCCCTGATCTGGGGCAGTGTGCGGTGTCCCTCGAGCGCCGGAAATCCCCACATGCCGGCCAAAAGACCCTGTTCCGGCCTCTTTATGATCCCAAACCGGCCATCCCTCTCACAGATGAGCACCGTCATCTTCTCAATCCTCCGCGCCTTTTTCTCCGGCCGGACCGGAAGTTCCATCTGGCATCCCCTGGCCCTCGCCCTGCAAAGGGAGGAGAGCGGGCACTGTCCGCAGGCCGGCTCCCCGTTCGGAATGCAGACCATCTCTCCCAGTTCCATCAATGCCTGGTTGAAGTCGCCGGGCTTGTCTGCCGGGATGATCTTCATCACGGACCGCTCCATCTTTTTGCGCACACGGATCTTTGTGATATCGTCCCGGCAGTCCAAAACACGCATCAGCACCCGCAGGACATTGCCGTCCACCGCCGGGGCCGGCACACCATAGGCAATAGAGGCAATAGCCCCCGCCGTATAACTGCCGATCCCCGGCAGCTCCATCAACAGATCATATTTCGCCGGGAGGTTTCCGCCATAATTTTCCACGAGAATTTTCGCTGTCTTCTGTAGATTCCTTGCCCGGTTGTAATAACCCAGTCCCTCCCACAGTTTCAGCAGCTCCCCTTCTCCCACCTCCGCCAGATCCTCCACCGTGGGCAGCCGTTTTAAAAACCGCTCGTAGTACCCCTTCACCGCCTCAATCCGGGTCTGCTGCAGCATGATTTCCGAAAGCCAGACATGATATGGCTCCGGCTCATCCCGCCACGGCATACTGCGCTTATTCTTCTCATACCAATGACAAAGGGGCTCTGCCAGAGCCCCCAATGCATACTCTTCCATATCAGTTCCCCCCTGCCGGAATATAGGATTCCCCGCTTCCAAGCTCAATTCCCTTCCGGGAAAAATCTACATACATCTGAATCTCTTCCTCATCCATCTTTGTAAACTCAGACAATTCCTGTATCGTGGCGACTCTGCCATATTCTTCAGCGAGAAACCGGGTCGCCTCCAGCAGAAGATTCATTCTCGCCAGGATTTTACTCACGCTGTCGCTGTCCTCCAGTTCCGCATCCACAAGTTCGATCAGACGGCCCCGCACCGCGTGGTCTATCGCTCTCTTAAAATCCGCGACCTCCCGGTTGCCATTCAGGCCAGAGACGCATGTAATCAGCTCGAGATTGCCCTCCTGGATCAGATCTTCCAGCGGGACACCTCTCCCTCTATATTTTCCGGCAATACTCACAACCATCTTCAGATGAGACTCAATGACAAGGGGAACTGCCGTCCCGTCACCTCCGCGCAACCTGTCGTAAAACTCCTCCACATCTTCTTTCGTGTACTCCGGAAGCTCTCTGAGCTCTCTCCGGTAAACACTGAGATACTTCGAATCTTTTGGCATATCCCGCCCCTCATCCGCACCGTTTTGCACGGTGACATCATCGGTTGTGCGGCTTTTCTCCTGCCCGGTTCCCGGCACATGGATATTGCTCTCTGCCAGGTAAGCATACACAAGTTCCGTCTGCTCACCACTCAGAGACATGTCACGGCAAAAATCCTCCACTCTCTCTTTTCCGAGTGTGCCTCCGCAATCTTTTCCGGCTCTCACAAGCTCACCCAGCCTGCGCATAAATTCCCTCTCATCCATACACTCTTCTCCTCTGGCTGCCCGTCCGCACAATAGCGCGGTCTGAAACAGGATCAAAGACAGCTCTCATAGATCCGTATCACATCTTCCCTCTCAAGTTCCACATACTTGCCCTCAGTCTTTTTCTTTCCCAGAAGTTTATCCGTCATCTTCTCAATGTCTTCTCTCCCGACACCGACTTCCCCCAGCGTAGAGGGCATGCCGATACTCTTTAAAAAGGCCTCAAATGCCTCGATTCCTTTCAGCGCTGTCTCCCTCGGCCTCTCTTCATCCATCGGGATGTCCCACACGCGGGCAGCAAAGAGAACCAGTTTGTCCGGATTTTTATCAAGCACATAGCGCATCCACTTAGGCATGACCACTGCCAGTCCGGCCCCGTGGGTCACATCGTACAGTGCAGAGAGTTCGTGCTCGATATGGTGGCTTGCCCAGTCCTGCTCTCTCCCGACGCCGCACACATTATTGTGGGCCAGCATCCCCGCCCACATAATATTTGCCCTGGCCTCATAGTTGCCGGGATCTTCGATCACCCTCGGCGCCTCACAGATAATCGTCTTCAATACAGCCTCACACAGACGATCCGTGATCTCCGACTCCTCCGTGTTGGAGAAATATCTCTCACAGATGTGCGCCATGATATCCGTAGCTCCCGCCGCAGTCTGGTACGGCGGCAGTGTGCAGGTAAGTTCCGGGTTCAATACGGAAAACCGGGGTCTGAGATAGTCACTTTTCATCCCCTTTTTCACCTGATTCTCCTCATCCGTTATAACCGTATTAGGAGAGCCCTCGCTCCCTGCAGCGGCAATCGTCAGAACCGTGCCGATAGGGAGCGCCTTTTCCACCACAGCCTTCCCCCGGTAGAAATCCATGAAATCCCCGTCATATAAACTCCCCGCCGCTATCGCTTTCGAGGAATCAATCGTGCTCCCCCCGCCAACGGCCAATATAAAATCAATCTTTTCTCTTTTGCACAACTCTATCCCTTGACGTACCAGGCCGCTGCGGGGATTCGGCTTGACGCCGCCGAGTTCCACAAAGGGAATCCCCGCTCCGTCCAATACCGCCACAATGCGGTCATAGAGGCCGCTCTTTTTGATCGATCCGCCCCCGTAGTGGAGCAAAACCCTGCTGCCGCCAAATTTCTGAATCAATTCTGCTGTATGGAGCTCCGCTCCTCTGCCAAAATCAAAATAAGTCGGCGCATAAAATGTAAAATTATCCATAACTGTTCCGGGGCTTCCCGTGCCTCCTTTCAGGCTCATCCGATATTTTGATCACAACAGGCGGATATTATTCTCCTGCGCCTCCGCCACCACATCATCCGGCCACACAGACGCCTGGACCTCGCCGATGTGCGCTTTCTTGAGCATAAACATACAGATGCGGGACTGCCCGATACCGCCCCCGATCGTAAATGGGAGCTCATTGTTCAATACCCCTTTCTGGAACGGAAGATCTTTCCTCTCCGGACAGCCTGCCTTTTCCAGCTGGTATTTTAATGCCGCCGCATCTACGCGGATTCCCATGGAAGACAACTCAAGCGCAATATCAAGCACTTCATAGTAAACAATGATATCCCCGTTTAAAGACCAGTCATCGTAGTCCGGCGCGCGCCCGTCATGTGGCTCGCCGCTGCCCAGTTTGTCCCCGATCTGCATGAGGAAAATGGCACCGTATTCTTTCACTGCCAGATATTCCCGTTCTTTCGGCGTCTTCGCCGGATATTTATCCTCCAGCTGCTGGGTGGTCAGAAACGTGATAGACAGCGGCAGCGTTTTCCGGATATAGCTGTACTGTGTTGCCATAAAGTCCTCTGCCTCCTGCAGCGAGTGATATACTTTCTGCACAAAAGCCTGGAGTGTCTGGATATTTCTCTCTCCCTCGTCGATGATGCACTCCCAGTCCCACTGATCCACAAAAACAGAGTGGATATTGTCAGTCGCCTCGTCGCGGCGGATCGCATTCATGTCCGCATACAGGCCCTCACCGCGGTGGAAACCGTACTGCTTTAACGCGTGGCGCTTCCATTTCGCCAGGGACTGCACAATCTCAACATTCCTCGCATCCTGTTCTTTGATCTCGAAACTAACCGGGCGCTCAACACCGTTCAGATTGTCGTTCAGCCCAGACTCCGGCGTCACAAAAAGCGGCGCCGACACACGGGTCAAATTCAGATTGGCCGCCAGTGCCTTCTCAAAAAAATCTTTCGCTGCCTTAATCGCTTCTTCTGTCTCACGGATATCCAGTTCAGGACAATAATTCGCAGGTACACTCAAACTCATTTTTCTCATCCTCCTAGCCTTTATATACATGATTTACAGTTCACAGTTATTGACCGTTCTCGGGAACGGGATCACATCGCGGATATTCTGCATGCCAGTCAGATACATGACACACCGCTCAAAACCCAGCCCGAATCCAGCGTGCCGCGCCGTCCCGTATTTGCGCAGATCCAGATAGAACTCATAATCTTCTCTCCTCAGGCCGCACTCCTCCATCCTCGCGGTCAGCTTATCGTAGTCATCCTCTCTCTGGCTGCCGCCGATAATCTCACCAATCCCCGGGACAAGGCAGTCCATGGCCGCCACTGTCTTATTATCCTCGTTCATTTTCATATAAAAAGCCTTAATCTCTTTCGGATAATCGGTCACAAACACTGGGCGCTTAAAGATCTCCTCTGTCAGATAGCGCTCATGCTCTGTCTGGAGATCCGCCCCCCAGGAAATTTTATAATCAAATTTGTCGTTGTGCTTTTCTAAGAGCTCTACCGCCTCTGTGTAGGTCACATGTCCAAAATCTGAGCGGAGCACATGCTGTAAGCGGTCAATCAGTCCCTTATCGACAAACTGATTGAAGAAAGCCATCTCCTCCGGCGCGTGCTCCAGAACATAAGAAATGATATATTTTAACATACTCTCTGCCAGCATCATGTCATCCTGCAGATCTGCAAACGCGATCTCCGGCTCAATCATCCAGAACTCTGCCGCGTGGCGGGTCGTGTTTGAATTCTCCGCGCGGAACGTCGGCCCGAATGTGTAGATATTTTTAAACGCCATCGCGTATGTCTCACCGTTGAGCTGGCCGCTCACCGTGAGATTTGTCTCTTTATTGAAGAAATCTTTTTTATAATCTACCTGGCCGTCCTCTGTCCTCGGCAGATTTTCCATATCCAGGGTGGTAACCCGGAACATCTCACCGGCTCCCTCGCAGTCACTGCCGGTAATCAGCGGGGTGTGGACATAGACAAAATCCCTCTCCTGGAAAAATCTGTGGATGGCATAAGCAGTCAGAGACCTTACCCGGAACACAGCCTGAAAGGTATTTGTCCGCGGCCTCAGATGAGAGATCGTGCGCAGATATTCAAAGGAGTGGCGTTTCTTCTGCAGGGGGTAATCTGAGGCAGACCCACCCTCAACGCAAACCTCATCGGCCTGGATCTCAAAAGGCTGTTTTGCATTTGGCGTGGATACCAGTTTCCCGGTGACAATCACCGCCGCGCCCACATTCAGCCGTGAAATCTCATCAAAATTATCCAATTTCTCTGCATATACCACCTGTAGGGGCTCAAAAAATGTCCCGTCATTGACAACGAGAAAACCAAACGTCTTCGAATCCCTGACGCTTCTCAGCCACCCCCCTACTGTGACCACCTTGTCCAGATATTTTTCTTTTTCGCGGAATAAACTCCGTATACTTGTCAGTTCCATAACAATCTCCATTTCATACGTTATTTCATAAATGTATTTGGTACTCCCTTTAGTTTAGCAAAAGAGACAAATGATTGCAACTTATTTAAGTTATGACTTTACCAAAATATGTGTCATAGTGCGTCTTTAATTTTCCCTGATTATTTAAAATATTGCTCATTTATTTTCGCCAGCCCGTCCCTGCACCTCTGCCATAGAGAAAATGCCTGATCAAAACCTTCTGTATAGTAGAGGCATTACCTTCCAACGGATAAGGTGTAAACACGTTGATCATGTCGCAATAATTTTCTGCCCGTTTCACAGGAATAAAACCTCCATCAAATAAGAACACTGCATGCACCTCCATTTGATGATATGTATTATATGCATACAGCTATTGCGGTAACCCTATTGATTTATTATACACAATTTCAACTCATGTATCAATACCCTCTTACTTTCGCGAAGAAAGGGAATATTAAGCAGTAGGCAGAGGCACCTGTACGATTTATGTTTATGCAAGGAACGGATATGCAAAGAAGATTGAAGTAACAGTGAAATAACAAGCCCGGCATTCCCAGATGCGTACTGTTAAAAAAGCGTCGGTACTTAGGCTGCGTATTTTGCGGCCTTATGTACTGTTACGCCTTTTTCCAGGCGGAAGCGCCGCAGAATTGTTGTGGCGTTGTGGCGTA
>CANRMO010000055.1 GCA_947631755.1 uncultured Lachnospiraceae bacterium
CCGCTACGCCACAGAGGTAAAGAAGACTCCTCAACCGACTAAAAAACCGACAGAGAAACCGACGGCAGAACCAACAAAAAAACCGACCAAAAAACCGACGGAAGAGCCAACAAAAAAACCGACCAAGGAACCGACGGCAGAGCCAACGAAGGAGCCGACGGCAGAACCGACAGAGGCACCAACGGAGGAGCCGACAGCAGTGCCCGAGGAGACTCCGGGCGGTGAGATTGAGGCGACAGCCACTCCTACGGCGGCTGTGACAGAGGCTCCTACAGTGGAACCTACCACAGAACCGACGGAGGAGCCAACGGAGGCACCGACTAAGGAGCCGACAGCAGTGCCAACGAAAAAACCGACCAAGGAACCGACGGCAGAGCCAACTAAGAAACCAACGGAAGAACCGACAAAAGAACCAGAGGAGGAACCAACGGCAGTTCCAACAGAGGAGCCCACTTTGACACCTGCACCCACTGCTGTGCCGACTCCGGTTGCAACCCCGGTGATCACGCCTGCTCCGGTACCGACTCCGACGATGATGCCGACAGCGACACCAGTGCCGACAGCGGTTCCTACACCGGTTTCCACGCCTGCTCCGACACCGGATGGTGAACTGGAGGAAGAGCCGACACCGGTACCTACCCCGACGCCGACTACAGTTCCGACGGCGACACCGATGCCAACGCCGTTTGCCACACCGACGATCGTGCCGACGGCCACTCCTATGCCGACAGCGACACCAGTGGTGACAGCGGCTCCGACGCCGGATGGCGGCATTACAGCAACCCCGACTCCGAAATCCGGGGATGGTGACGGGGATTCGGATCCGATTGATTATCCAGTGAAAACGCCGGATAAGGGGATCACAGAGACGGCAACTCCGGCGCCGAAAGTGACAGCGACACCGGACGGAGGCAAGAATGATACGCCGGATGGTGATGAGCCGACAGAGGCGCCGAAAGTGACAGCGACGCCGGACGGAGGCAAGGATGATACGCCGGATGGCGATGAGCCAACAGAGGCACCGAAAGCGACAGCGACGCCGGACGGAGGCAAGAATGATACGCCGGATGGTGATGAGCCGACAGAGGCGCCGAAAGTGACAGCGACACCGGATGGAGGCAAGGACGATACGCCGGATGGTGATGAGCCGACAGAGGCGCCGAAAGTGACAGCGACACCGGATGGAGGCAAGAACGATACGCCGAATGGCGATGAGCCGACAGCAGCGCCGAGTAGTGACGACGGAACGCCTGTGCCAGAGACAACGCCGGACAGTGGGATGGGGACAGCAACACCTGAGGCCACACCGGATGGTGGGTCAGAGCCCACGTCAGATACCGATAAGGATACTGTGACAGGGGAGCCGACAGAGACGCCGGATGGCGGATCGGAGAAGAGTGTTTCCAAAGATTCTGAGGCGACACCAGAACCTGCCACGAAAGAGATAGATGATAATGATACGCCGAAGTCCAGCAAGACACTGAATGGCGGTACAAAAAAGGCACCGAAATCCAGTTCAAAGACTATTCTGGACAACGATGTCCCGCTTTCAGATTCTGCCCCGGAGACAGGAGATACTACGAATCTTCTTGTTCCGATCCTGGGGATGGGAATTTCCGCACTGGCAATCTTCTTCATCCTGTTTGCGGTGGGACGGAAAAAGCGCTGATATGATTTTGATCAAATGGGGGCAATAAGGAAGCTTCTTGAACCACGAGCGTCACGCTTCGCGAGAATAAAAAATGAAATCCAGTTGATGAGAGACCAGGCTCAAGTCAACTGGATTTCATTTTTATGAAATATTTCGTTTTACAGAGTATTCAGATTTTCATTGGCAGTTGCCAGCATAAGTTTAATCCGGTTTAACTGGTTGACTTCACTGGCTCCCGGGTCGTAGTCAATAGCTACGATATTGGCGGACGGGAATACCTTGCGGAGCTGTTTGATAACACCTTTTCCCACTACGTGGTTTGGCAGACAGCCAAAGGGCTGGGTGCACACGATGTTTGGCACATTGCTGTGGAGCAGTTCGATCATCTCTCCGGTGAGGAACCATCCCTCGCCTGTCTGGTTTCCAGTGGACACAAATGGTTTTGCGTATTCGGCCAGTGTATGGATCGCCGGCGGAGCCTCGAAGCGCCTGCTGGCTTTTAATGCCTTTCGAAGCGGCTTTCTAAATTCTTCCATCAGCCACACGGCGGCTCTGCTCAGATATTTGCTCTTTTTGCCAAAGCCGAGGTGATCTGCCTTAAAATCGTTGTTGTAGGCAGTGTACATGAAGAAATCCAGAAGATCCGGGCAGACGGCCTCTGCGCCCTCGGATTCCAGAAGCTCTACTATATGATTGTTGGCGGCGGGCAGGAATTTGACAAGGATCTCGCCTACGATGCCGACCCGCGGTTTTTTAATGGATTCATCCAGTTCTATTTCGTCAAAGTCTTTCACGATTGCCGCAATATTTTTCTTAAATTCTCCCTGTTTCGGATTTTTTGCCGCCTCAATGCACCGTTTTTTCCATTTTTCGTGGAGGGCATTTACTGAGCCGGGTACTTTTTCGTAGGGCCTTGTGCGGTACACGACCCGCATAAACAGGTCGCCGTAGATCAGAGAGTGCACAGCGCCTTTCAGCAGGCGGTAATTGATCTCAAACCCAGGGTTTGTCTCGACGCCGGCGCTGAGGGATATGACAGGGATTTGTTCCATCCCAGCTTTTCTCAGGGCCCGGCGGATAAAACCAATATAATTTGTGGCCCGGCACCCGCCCCCGGTCTGGGTGATGATCAGGGCGGTGCGGTCCAGATCGTATTCCCCGGAGAGCAGCGCTTTCATAAATTGTCCCACGACGAGCAGTGACGGATAGCAGGCGTCATTGTTCACATATTTTAATCCGTAATCCAATTCGCCGACGCCGGTCGGAAGCTGCACCAGATTGTAGCCGCAGGCCGCCAGGGCCGGCATCAGGATGTCAAAGTGGATCGGTGACATTTGCGGGGCCAGAATTGTGTAATTTTTTCTCATCTCTTCGGTAAATATGACCCGGTTGTGAGACGAGTTCTGAGGAGAGGGTTTAATCCCCTTTCTGGCCCGGTCTTTCACTGCTGAGATGAGAGAGCGGATACGGATCCTCGCCGCCCCGAGATTATTTACCTCATCAATTTTTAATACCGTACAGATCTTCCCGGAATCGGTCAGGATGTCGTTCACCTGGTCAGTCGTCACGGCGTCCAGCCCACAGCCGAAAGAGTTGAGCTGGATCATCTCCAGATTTTCCTGTGTGCGCACATAGCTTGCCGCGGCATACAGGCGGGAGTGATACATCCACTGGTCCATGGCGATGGTAGGCCGGTCGATGGATGCCAGGTGGGAGATGCTGTCTTCAGAGAGGACGGCAATGTCATAGGAAGTGATTAGTTCCGGGATCCCGTGATTGATCTCCGGGTCAATGTGGTAGGGGCGGCCGGCCAGCACGATGCCACGCTTTTTGTTGTCCGCCATCCACTGGAGGACTTCTTCGCCCTTTCGCTGGATGTCGGCGCGGGTGTCAGTCAGTTCCTCGTATGCTTTGGCGGAGGCGTTGCGGATCTCATTGGCTGGAATCTGGTTGTGCTCCCCTAAATATTTCACGAGTTCATCTGCCAGGATCTTTTCGCTCTCAAAGGAGACAAAGGGATTCTGGTAAATGACCGTTTTGTCATTTAATTCCTCTACATTGTTTTTTATATTTTCCCCGTAGGAGGTGACGATGGGACAGTTATAGTGGTTGCCTGCACCGTCAAACTCTTTTCGCTCATAGGGCACACAGGGATAAAAGATATAGTCAATCCCCTGTTTCAGAAGCCACATGATGTGTCCGTGGGCGAGCTTGGCGGGATAACATTCCGATTCACTGGGGATGGACTCAATGCCCAGCGAATAAATGTTATGGGTGGACGCGGGGGAGAGCACGACCCGGTATCCGAGTTCTGTGAAGAAAGTGAACCAGTAAGGATAATTTTCATACATATTCAGAACTCTTGGGATGCCGACCGTCCCGCGGTATGCTTTCTCGGGGGAGAGAGGCTCGTAGTGATCAAATAGACGCCGGTTTTTGTATTCATAAAGGTTGGGAATATCCCGGTTTTCTTTTTCTTTGCCGAGGCCGCGCTCGCAGCGGTTCCCGGATATGAACTGGCGTCCCCCCGTAAACCGGTTAACTGTGAGGAGACAGTGGTTGGTACAGCCCTTACAGCGAACCATGGAACTGTCAAATTTCAGATTGATGATATCTTCGAGAGAGAGCATGGTTGTGTCCATACCGTCTTCGTAGTGTTCCCTGGCGATCAGCGCCGCGCCGAATGCCCCCATGATCCCGGCGATATCCGGGCGGACCGCTGTGCAGCCGGACACGCGCTCAAAGCTGCGAAGAACCGCGTCGTTGTAGAATGTACCTCCCTGCACGACGACATTTGTGCCGAGATCTTTTGGATCGGTCAGTTTGATCACTTTTAACAGGGCATTTTTGATGACAGAAATAGCCAGCCCGGCGGAGATATCGGCTACCGATGCCCCCTCTTTCTGTGCCTGCTTTACTTTTGAATTCATAAATACTGTGCAGCGGGAACCGAGATCAATGGGGTTTTCGGCAAACAGGGCGAGTTTTGCAAAATCTTTGACAGTGTAGTTTAAGGAGCGGGCAAAGGTTTCGATGAAAGAGCCGCAGCCGGAGGAGCATGCCTCGTTTAACTGCACACTGTCAACGGAATTGTTTTTGATCTTGATACATTTCATATCCTGTCCGCCGATATCCAGAATACAGTCAACTTCCGGTTCAAAAAAGGAGGCGGCATAGTAGTGGGAAACTGTCTCCACCTCTCCCTCGTCCAACATCAGGGCGGACTTGATCAGAGCCTCTCCGTACCCGGTGGAGCATGAGCGGACAATGGATACGCCGTCGGGCAGGAGTTCATAGATTTCTTTGATGGCTTTAATCGTAGTCTTTAACGGACTTCCGTTGTTGTTGTCGTAAAAGGAGTAGAGAAGGGATCCGTCCTCACCTACCAGGGCGGCTTTCGTCGTGGTAGAACCGGCGTCGATGCCGAGGAAGACATTTCCCTCATAGGTGGAAAGGTCGCCCTTTTTTACGCTGTGCACACTGTGCTCTGCCAGAAAATCCCTGTATTCCTCCTCGTCTCTGAAGAGAGGTTCCATACGGGTAACCTCGAATTCGATCTTTATTTCATCGGACAGGAGTTTCAGCAGGGCCGAGAGAGTCGTTGTTTTCTCCCCAGCAGAGTTCATGGCAGCTCCGCAGGCCGCAAAGAGATGGGAGTTTTCCGGGGCAATGATGGCCTCACCCTCTAACTTGAGAGTGCGGATAAATGCCTGTTTCAGTTCTGTCAAAAAGTGCAGCGGGCCGCCGAGAAATGCCACATTTCCGCGGATCGGTTTGCCGCAGGCAAGGCCGCTGATCGTCTGGTTCACTACCGCCTGGAATATGGAGGCGGAGAGGTCGGCTTTGGAGGCCCCCTCGTTGATCAGGGGCTGGATGTCAGTTTTTGCGAAAACGCCGCATCGCGCGGCAATGGGATAGATCGCCTGGTAATCTTTTGCGTACTCATTTAAGCCCGCCGCGTCCGTTTTTAATAAGGAAGCCATCTGGTCGATAAAGGAACCAGTGCCGCCGGCGCAGATTCCGTTCATACGCTGCTCAATGCCATCAGTAAAATATATGATCTTTGCGTCTTCGCCGCCCAGCTCAATGGCGACGTCTGTGTGCGGGGCGTAATCTTTCAGGGAAGTCGCCACGCTGACTACCTCCTGGACAAAAGGGACATCCAGATATTTTGAGATGGAAAGGCCGCCGGAACCGGTGATCATCGGCGCAATATCCCGCTCGCCCAGTTCGCTGTATGCCTTTTGGATAATATCTTTTAATGTTTCCTGTATATTGGCAAAATGTCTTTCGTAAGCGGAAAAGATAATCTGGTTTTCATCGTCAAGAATCGCAATTTTGACGGTAGTGGAGCCGATATCAATACCTACTCTGTTCATAGTTACCTCCCTGTTATTTTCAATATATGAATAATATAAGAAATAATATTTCGTTTTTAAACCAATCTAAAAACACATTATACGACAAAAAAAATGGTTTTGCAACAAAATAGAGCGCGTAATTATCTGGAAATGCTTTATGTGCGGACAGTAACCTTTTCCGTGCAGCTGAATAGGATATAGAGAAAATATCTAAAAGCAGTGGGCATATATGAATCGAAGATTTTGCAATGGAATGGTACATGTGATAAAAGAGGGGGAAAATTTATATCAGCTGAGCCGGATGTATCATGTACCTCTGGCACTTATCCTCCGGGCAAATCCATATGTAGATGTGTACAATCTGCAGCCGGGCCAGGAAGTTTGTATCCCGACTGCAAAAAGGCCCTTTGGCGGCATGATGATGCCCCCCGGCATGGGCCCGGGAGGAAGGCCGCCGATGCCGAACCCGGACGGGAGGCCGCCGATGCCAGGCCCGGGAGGAAGGCCGCCGATGCCGAACCCGGATGGGAGGCCGCCGATGCCCGGCTCAGACGGAAGACCACCGATGCCAGGCCCGGGGATGAGGCCGCCCAGGCCTGAACCGCGGGAGATGGACGGATACGGAATGGAAGACCAGGGAGAGTCCGGATCGGAAATGGCGGAGTCCCGGCAGGACAGGATGGAAGATATGCCGGAACGCTATGAGAACGGGGCAGATAGGTCCCGTGATGACAGGATGAATACAGCGTCAGGGGCTGAGGAGATGGATGCAGAAGGGACATCTGTTGTCACTGCAGCTGCAGACGGTGTCAAGAGCCTGGCGGATATCTGTCATGAAAATGGCATCACAGCAGAGGAGTTCCTGAAAAATAACGATCTCTCCAAGCTTATTCTGGTTGCTGATGTGGTCTACAATCTGCCAAAGAAAGTTTGACAAAGACTATAGAAACATTTATAATGAAAAAGACTGCTTGAGGGCGGCGGCGCAGTAGTTGTCGCCGCTTTTCGTTAATAGGTTTTTCAGCAGCAGAAATAGATGGGAATGGAGGCTGCCGGCATGATTGCGATCTACAAAACGGTGGAAGACGAATTGGTCTCATTGGACAAGATTGAAGAGGGCTGCTGGGTTTCTGCGACCCGGCCGACCAGCGAAGAGCTGGAAGAGCTGCAGAGGGAGACCGGGATTGATATAGATGATCTCCGCGCACCTCTGGATGATGAAGAGCGCTCCCGTGTGGAGATTGAGGATCAGTATAATATGATCCTGGTGGACATCCCCTCACTGGATGAAAAGGACCGGTATGTGACGATCCCCCTCGGTATTTTTATGACGAGAGAGCAGATTGTGACCATTTGCCTGGAGGAGTCCCCGGTATTAAAGGCATTTGAAAATAAAAGGGTGAGGGAATTTTACACATTTAAGAAGACAAGATTTGTGTTCCAGATCCTATACCGGAATGCGACTTCTTATCTGCGCTATCTGCGGATCATCGACAGGAAGAGCGAGCAGATTGAAGAAAAACTCCATATTTCCCAGAAAAACAGTGAGCTGATCGAGCTATTAGAGCTGGAAAAAAGTCTTGTATATTTCACGACATCGCTTCGGTCAAATGAAGTTGTACTGGAAAAATTGCTGCGCACGGAGAAAGTCCGCAAGTATCCGGAAGATGAGGATCTTCTGGAAGATGTCATAATTGAGAACAAACAGGCGATTGAGATGGCCAATATATACAGCGGGATCCTCAGCGGGACGATGGATGCTTTTGCGTCGGTTATTTCCAATAACCTGAATATCGTTATGAAGTTTCTCGCCACAGTGACTATTGTGTTGTCCATCCCAACGATGATCGCCAGTTTTTTCGGCATGAATTTTGTCAATATCCCCCTGGGAAATTCGCCCTATGGGTTTTCGACTATCATTGTGCTGACGCTGGTGGTGTCTCTGGTAGTGGCGGTTATTTTTCGCAAAAAGGATCTGTTTTGAGACGTATCTGAATGGAGGTAGACAATGAATTTTATTGATAAACTGGAACGGAAATTTGGCAGATTTGGCGTGCCGGACCTGATGCGGTACGTCATCGGAATCAATGTGGCAGGGATGATACTGAACCTGGTCGTCCCCGGTTTTTATTACCAGTATCTGAGCCTGGATATGTACCAGATCTTTCACGGACAGGTCTGGAGGCTGTTTACATTTATCCTGAATCCCATCTACGGTACGGGCACAGGGGTGGATCTTTTTGTGAACCTCTTTTGGTTTGCCATCTGGTCTCTTGTCTACTACAGCATCGGGCAGTCATTGGAGCGGGTGTGGGGGACGTTTCGCTTCACCCTCTTTATGTTCAGCGGCTGGCTGTTTATCATTTTGGTGACACTGATCTATTATCTGGCGCTGCTGCCGTTCAGCAGTTCCCATGCGGTGCTGTCTTTTGCCATGGCTTTAGGGGTCACACTGGACTATCTGTATACCTCCCTGTTTCTCGCTTTTGCCCTGATGTTTCCAGATCTTGAGTTTTTGGTCTATTTTATCATTCCGGTAAAGGCGAAATGGCTGGCGGTTTTGTATGTACTGCTGGGCGGCTATACGGTGGTGAACGCTTTCTCCGGGAGGGATTATTTTACAGTGGCCCTTGTGCTGGGGGCGGCCCTGAACGTAGTAATGTTTGCTGTTTTTGGCAGGGGAAAGCCCGGAGTGAAAAGAACTTTCCGGCAGGGGAAACGGAAGGCCCAGTTTAAGAAAAAAGTGCACGATGCGGAGCGCGCCTCAGAGACTATGCACAGGTGCGCTATCTGTGGCCGCACGGAGAAAGACGCGCCGGGGCTGGAGTTCCGCTACTGCTCAAAATGTGCCGGGAATTATGAGTATTGTTCCGACCATCTGTTTACACATGAGCATGTGCGCTGAGACGGAAATCACAGAGATCCATATTATTTCAGGAAAGGGCCAGGAAATCTAAATGACAGGTACAGACCAGATTTATCAGATATTAATACTTTTGACTGCTGTGACGCTGTGTGTGTTTATCGCTGTGTACTGCTTTAAACTGCACTTCGAAGTGGCCGGAATCCGGATTTATGAGAGGGAGAAGAAACGGGAGTGGTCGAACATTCTGCTGCTGCTCTCGGCCGCTCTTCTCGTAAAATTGGTGCTCGCCGCAGAGTATGAGGGGTATAGCACAGACATGAGCTGTTTTTACGCCTGGTCGGATATGATCTTCAAAGATGGGATCAGTAATTTTTACCGCACAGATTCTTTTACCGACTATCCGCCCGGCTATATGGCGGTGCTGTGGTTTGTGGCGGCGGTCCGCCATCTGTTTTCTGTTGAGACGGTATCGACTCTCGGCCGCGTCCTGATCAAGCTGTTTCCTGTGCTGTCGGATGTGGGAGCGGGATTTCTTCTGTATATCATAGCAAAGAAAAAGTTTTCTGAGGGTTCGTCTTTATTACTCTCACTCACATATGTACTGAATCCGGTCGTGGTGATCGATTCCTCTGTCTGGGGGCAGGTGGATGGCGTGTTTACGCTGTTTGTGCTGCTCACCTGCTATCTGTGCATGGAGGAGAGAAGGATTCCGGCTTATTTTACGTTTGTCATCGGTGTCCTTCTCAAGCCCCAGACGCTGATCTTCACCCCCATTCTCATCTGGACTATCGTGGAACAGGTCTTTTTGAGAAATTTCAACAAAGAGAAAATGCTCCGGGACCTGGCGGGGGGACTGGGGGCGATCGCGGCCATGTTTGTCCTGATGATCCCCTTTGGCGTCGGCCGGGTGATCAAACAGTATATGGATACGCTGGGTTCCTATGAGTACTGCACGGTCAATGCCTATAACTTGTGGGCTCTCTTTGGGAAAAACTGGGCGTCCCAGAACGGAGAGTTTCTGAACATACCATACCATCAGTGGGGGATGCTTGCCATCCTCGCGGCAGTAGGGCTGAGTGGTTTTATTTTCTTCCGGCTGAAAGAGGACAAGTCAAAATATTTTATCAGTATGAGTGTGATCGTCAGCACGATGTTTTTGTTCTCTGTGCGGATGCATGAGAGGTATTTATTCCCGGTTGTGGCGCTGACACTGGCCGGATTTCTCATGAAACCTACGGCGGAGCTGTTTTTTACTTATGTGGGATATTCCATTGTCCAGACGCTGAATGTCACCTACGTCCTGTATAATTTTATGGAGTTTGAATCGACGGGGCCGACGGGGGGGATCATCGGCATGACCGCGCTGCTGACTTTTGGCGTTTATCTCTTTATGTTCCGGGCGTGCTTTTCCAGATCAGATATCCAGGAGATGAGGGAGAGGACGGGAAAAAAGAAAAAGGGAGAGTACAAAAATTATACCCTGCGTCCGGTCCCGCACAGGGAACCGGAAAAAAAGGGGAGCGGCGAAAGGAATCTGATTCGTGCCAGTGTGAAAATGCCGGCATTTACGAAATGGGACTGGATCACGCTTATCGGCATTACCCTGTTTTACTCCGCCTTTGCCTTTTCCAGCCTGGGGAGGGCACACGCGCCGGAGACGGACTGGAAATACTTATCGGACAGTACGGATCCGGAGGAGTCGGTCAATACGATTGACCTCGATATGGGGAAAGAGGTCCGTGTGGACATGCTCCACACATTTCTCGGCAATTATGAAAACCGCGCCTTTTTCCTGGATGTTTCTATCGATGGGGAGACATATGAGCGGGTCGGGGAGGTTCAGGCGGACAGTGTATTTTCGTGGAACAGCATGAAAGTAAAGGCCGATGAGGGGGAGGAGCAGAAGACGTCCTATAACCTTCTGAATCCATACCGGTATATCCGCCTGACTGCCAGAGATAGCAAGTCTGTCCTGAGGGAACTTATTATTAAAGACGAGAATGGCCGGGTGATGATGCCCGCCAATGCGGACGAGTACCCGGAGCTCTTTGACGAGCAAAATGAGTATGAAGAGATTGTGACATATCGGAGCGGTACCTATTTTGACGAGATCTATCACGCCAGGACTGCCTATGAGATGACGGAAGATATCTATTGTTATGAGAATACCCACCCGCCCTTTGGCAAGTATCTGATCAGCCTCGGCGTGAGGATATTCGGCATGAATCCCTTTGGATGGCGCGTTGTGGGCACTCTTTTTGGCGTGTTCATGCTGCCGTTTATGTATCTGTTTGGCAGGCGGCTCTTTGGGGCGAAGACATGGGCGGCCGGGGCGCTGACATTTTTGTTTGCCTTTGATTTCATGCACTTTACCCAGACAAGGATTGCAACGATCGACGTCTATGGAACATTTTTTATCATTGCAATGTATTTCTTTATGTACTGGTACAGCCAGATGAGTTTTTTTGACACGAAATTGTGGAAGACATTTGTGCCGCTTGGGCTGAGCGCAATTATGATGGGCTTTGGCTGTGCGTCGAAGTGGACTGCCGTCTATGCGGCGGCGGGACTTGCTGTTTTCTTTGCGGCTATTATGGTGAGGAGGTATCTGGAATACCGCGCCGCCCGCCGGACGCCGGATGGGGAGACCGGGGAGATCAGCCATGGGCACATTGTAAAAGTATATAAGAAGAATACGGCCGCTACCCTCGCGTTCTGTGTGTTGTTTTTTATTGTGATCGCAGGGGGGATCTATCTTGGGTCGTATAATGGATTTTCGGATGGGGCAGACAATAATACCGACCGCTTTGCCTATGTCACGGACAGCGAGTTCAACCCGGAGTGCGAGACTATGTTTACGGAGAGATACCGGAACCTGGCGGAGAAGATGAAATCATATAACAGTGGGTTTGGCAATCTTGTCGGAAAGATGGTAAAGAACCAGCGGGATATGTATGTGTACCACTCAACGCTGGAGTCGAGCCACCCTTTTGAGTCCAAATGGTATGAGTGGCCGATTATGAGCCGGCCGATGTATTACTATTCCCAGACGACGGCAGAGGGAAAGAAAGAGGGCATCAGTGCCTTTGGCAACCCACTTGTCTGGTGGGCGGGTATACCGGCGCTGGTTTTTATGATCTTTCTGGCTGGCAGGTGCCTGGCAGAAGAGACGGCCCGGTCCCTGCGCGGCCGGGAGGACGGCATGTCGTGGGTGGATTCTGTGTTCAGCCGGGACTGGACAGCACTGTTTTTTGTGTTTGCCTTTTTTGTGCAGTATGCGCCCTGGATGAAAGTGGCCGGTCTGCGCTGTACGTTTATCTATCACTACTTCCCCAGCGTGCCGTTTGTGGCAATGATGATCGTCTATATTATGGTGCGGCTTGTGGGACAGGATAAAAAGTGGTTTAAGTGGTGCATGGTATACCTCGCGTCCGCATTTGTTTTGTTCCTGCTGTTTTATCCCGTGCTGTCCGGGCAGCCGGTCACAGGCACATATGTGAGGGACGGGCTGAGATGGCTGTCCGGATGGCAGCTTGTGTCGTGACGGGAGAGGAGAGAAAAAAATGAGTATGAAAAAGATGATAAGGGAGATACAGGAGGGGAAGAATCTGAGAGAGAATCTCTCTGCGTTCCGCGCGGCCGCAGTACCCGCCTACCGGGAATTTGCGGCGCTCGATCTCACATTTACCGCTTATATAATGCTGCAGGAGGCCATGGAGGAGAGAGAGGGGCTGACGGAACAGGAGGAGAAGATATTGGATGCTGTTTTGGCCGCTCTCGGGCGGCTTGGCCGGGGAGAGGCAGATTATCCGGAGACGGCCTGGGAGATGGACCGGCTGCGGCATATCGTCACCGGGAAAATGGATGTGTTTACGGCATATACGGACCGTCTTCTCTGCTATGAGTATGTGATGAACCACATGGAGCTTAAGTTTCTGCCGGAGGGGGAACTGAATGACAGGTTGTCTGCCTTTGAT
>CANRMO010000056.1 GCA_947631755.1 uncultured Lachnospiraceae bacterium
TAGAAACTATAGACTGAGTAGTCTTGACTGACTACACCATTATTATACTAGGAGAAATTCTTATGAACGAAAAGGCTTTAGAAATATGGAAATCTTCATGGGATCCGTCTGTTCACGAATCAGAGCGAGCCGCTAAACGGATCAAGTCCGCAAAATCTGCAAAACTTACACCGATAAAAATTGATACGGATGACCTCTACGGATATTTTCAAGGATCAAGTGGGCGCTATGAAACATGGCTGGATTCATGCCCCTGTAAGGATTTCAGCCTCTCAAGACTGCCGTGCAAACATATTTACAGGCTTGCTATTGAGTTAGGCGTTATAGATGAAAAAACCGTTGCAGACCGAACCGCAATCCTTAAACCACTTGAGGAAAAAGTCAGCCTGTCAGAAACACTGGATATTGTTGAAAAACTTTCAGAAGAAGCCCAGTGTGAATTATTGAAAATTGCAAGCAGAACGACAAGCAAATATCCATTTGTACAAATTAACGCTGATAACATAGCAGATGAGCTTATAAAATCTGGCATTGTTGCAGATGATGGTACAGGCCTAAATGAAACTATCAATTTTGGAACCAAACCGGAAATCATAGATTTCCTGACAAAACACAACATACCTCATAAAAAATCTGATAAAAAAGACATTTTAAAGCAACTCTGCACAACAACTGCTGATCCTAACGATGCCGCCAAACATTTTGGTGTACACCGTTTGTATAATGTACGGATACCGGTTATTTATAGCCGCCAGCAAATACACTATTATTTACATCGAAAATATGATTTTGAACGTATCTGGAACGGGGATAGTTATGATTTGAATGGGGTGTCAGTGCCTTTGCTCGAAACAGATCTCCCAGATGATAAAGTCACAAACGAATTGATCAAAAGGGGATATTACAAAAGACCTACAACGTAAACGAATGCGCAATACGCCAGTTTACTATAAAGGGACAGCCGCCCACAAGATGGGTCGGCCTCCCTTTATAGACTATAAGCCTGCCTGGATCCGGTCAATAAATAAGGCAGGCTTTTTTCTATCAATATTGCAAAATTTAACGCTTACATGGGCTGTGTCAGAATAATCCGCGCCCACCTTTTTTTCTATTGTGTTTCAGTACATTAAAAGTATGACTTTCGTTCCCCCAACACTATTTACATTATAATAAATCGTGTTACGCGTCTTATAATACAACGCATAGACAGTTGTATCATAATAATTAATATACTTTCTTATCATTTGTCGCCTCTCTTGTGGGCGCCTTATTATTATAGTAAAAAAATATAGATATTAGTCGTGATATGTCATATATCAAAAAACTTTTGTTTTTTCTTCACTTCACCATCACTTAAGTCTTATAATTGCTTTATATTTTTTAAAAGTCCCCCGGTTCTCCCTTGAATGTCGTTACAAAGGAGAAAGCCAATGGATTATATTATTGCATATGTAGCCGTATTTGAACATGCGCCAATGCTTCCCCAATTCCTAATAACCACATCAATTCTTCATTTGTAGCAACGAGCACAACTTGCTCCAATGTATTCATTGTTCTTTCTTTTACGTTTTCTGACATATCATCATCTCCCCTCTCCGAAGAAGTTCTTGTATACTTTGTTATCTATGATAACTTTTTTCTTGACATCATCAACAAGTATCGTTATTATAAATACGAGGGAGGTAATATATATGAATAAACGAGTAAAAGAGTTACGAAAATCACTTGGCCTTACTATGGAAAAGTTTGGTAAACGACTAGGCGTAACAAAAGTTGCAATCTCAAATATCGAAAAAGGGAATCGCAACATTACAGAACAAATGTTCAAATCTATCTGCAGAGAATTTAATGTAAACGAAGAATGGCTTCGGACTGGCAAAGGTGATATGCATATTGGTTTAAATAACGATGACGCCTTAATACAGTGGGCAAACTCTATATTTAAAGAACAAACCAGCTCATTTAGAAAAAGTTTTGTTGCTGCCATGTCTGCATGGACAGATGATGATTGGGCATGGATAGAGCAACAGGCGAGGACAATCATTGATACTTCTGAATCTAAAAAATTTAATTTATACGAAAATGCCCCAGCCACTGCTGAAGAACTGGAACGGCTTTGTCCTCCAATCGAGCCAGAGGAGATAAACAAAAAAACAAGTTGATTTAAGAAAGGTTGGTGCAGTTATGATTAGAATTGCTAGTTATGCGCGGAAATCTGTCTATTCTGATAAATCAGATAGTACGCAGGTGCAGTATAATATTGGATTAGAGTATTGCCAATCACATTATGAAGATTTTGAAATATATAGATATGAGGATGAGGGGTTTACCGGTGCTAATGTGGATCGCCCAGCTTTTTCGCATCTGCTCAACGACATTAAAGACAACAAACTAGATGTAGTGGTTTGTTATAAAATTGATCGAATCAGCCGCAATGTGTCCGATTTTTCTAATTTTTTCAATTTACTTACGGAACACAATATGGAATTTGTCAGTATAAAGGAACAAATTGACACAAGTACCCCTTTAGGGCGCGCCATGATGTATATATGTAGCGTATTTGCACAAATGGAAAGAGAAACAACCGCTGAGCGTGTTAGGGATGGTATGAGCGATCTGGCAAAGACTGGGAAATGGGCAGGAGGGCGCGCGCCTCTTGGTTACTCTCGTGAACGTGTTCAGATTAACGGCAAATCACATACTATATTAACAGAAGATTCAAAGGGCGTACAATTATTAAATTTAATATCTGATACATTTTTAGATGGTAGTTACTCGCTTAATGGCTTGGAAAGGTACTTTAGGGAACGCAGTATAACTACTTTACAAGGTTCCTATTTTTCTAGTACACAAATTTATAATATATTACGGAATCCTATTTATTGTTGTGCAGATCAAGCCGCCTATGATTACTTTTCCGGGCTTGGCTGTAATATGGCGGTGGATCGTGATAAATTTGACGCTAAAAACGGCATAATGTCGTATGGCAGAACAACGGGTGGTAAACGAAAAAAACATACTGTAAACCCACCAGAAAAATGGATAATATCTGTCGGTCTGCATAAGCCTCTTTGGTCGTCCGATAAATATATTGCTATACAATCGCGTTTCGGCAGCAATAAAATTGATAAGTCTCGTAAACATAAAATAGGGATATTGAAAGGCATAGTTAAGTGCTCCTGCGGATGGTCTATGCGTGTTCAGCATAAAGTAGACAAAACTTACAATAAAACGTATGATAATTATTTCTGTCAACAAAGAAACCGTAAGGGCATAGAGTATTGTGATCGTAAATTTACTCCAGTTAGTGTATTAGATAATGCTGTAATTGAAATTCTAAAACAAATTAAACTTGATAAATCTATTATAGATGATTATGTATATCAAGATCAAAGCATTGCGCTTTCCTGCCGCTCGCGTAGTGATGTACTATCTGATATAGGTAGGATTGAGAACAAAATTGCTAATTTAACCAATGCTTTAGGGACAAGCACCGGATCTACTGCTACAAAATACATAATCAATGAAATAGAAAGCCTTGACCGGGAATTGTCTGGATTAAAATACGAATTGATGGAAATTAGCAATGTAGAACGAAAACGCTCTAAATCACAACATGACAAAGAACTGAAGTATAAACTTGTATGTGATATAGTAGATAATTTAGAAACTGCCGATTACGACGAAATCAACGGACTTATTAAAGAACTTTTCAAAGAATGCATTTACGATGGTCATAGTTTGCATATAAAAATTTAGTCTTTTTCTCTTCTTTTTATTATGATACGTTCCGGCCGCATGCGGAGGGCGCTCTTTACCAGATCCCGTATTGTCACCTCGTTCTTTCCCTCAACATTGCCGTTTCTCGCCTCCAGCCGCACCAGATTGCGGATGTTCTGGATCTGCAGCTCTGCCGAGTCCTCTATGGTGACCACCCGCTCTGTGCTGGGGATAAAATTGGACAGAATATTCAGAAATGTCGTCTTGCCCGCCCCAGTTCCACCAGAGATAAAAATATTATATTTTGCCTCCACAAGCTTTTTCAGAAACGCCTCCACTTCCTCTGTCACCGCTCCCATTTTGATCAATTTTTTCATTGTCAGTGCCTCCTTTGGGAACTTCCGTATCGTGATCACCGGTCCCTCAATAGCTATGGGCGGCACCACAATATTTACACGGGAACCATCTGCCAGCCTGGCGTCCAGAATGGGATTTGACTCATTGACAATGCGGTTGCCCGAAGAGGCAATCTGCTGTGCAATATCCTCCAATCTCCCCTGGTGTTCAAACTTCAGTCCCGTCTCTGTAAGGCGCCCCTCCTTCTCAATAAAAATGTGATCGGGGCCATTAACCATGATCTCTGTCACGTCTTCATCTTCCAGGATATCCTGCAAAATATCCATCTTCCGAATGGAATTGTAGACGCCGTGGCGCAAGCGCCTTTTGTCCTCCAGCCGTATGTACTCCCCCCGGCTCTCCCTGACAATATGTCTGTCGATCAGTTCCAGAAGCTCCCGGTCACTGATCTCCACCCCCGGCGGGATTTCCTCCAGCACAGATTCCCTAATCTTCTGCCTTATCTCATCCCCCGTCATCCCATACGCAGACATTTTCTCCATCTCCCTTCTCTAACACACGCTTTATGTACGCCATTTTTTGAGGATTTTCCGCCAATCCACAGATCCCATCCCCGCACAGTTCTCCCTCCCACTCGCCAATCTCCCACGACAGCCAGACCGTCTCTATCCTCTGCCACAGCCTGTCTTTCCCCTCCATGGCGCAATACCTGCCAAATACTGCCCTGCGGATCTTGCCGAATAAATTGTCTTCTGTGAGGAGAAATGAACGGTGTGACAAGTCAAGCAGATCCAGCGTAAATTCGTATAGCTGGCCCAGTTCTACAACGATACTGTCATACTCCCCCTCGTCTCTCAGGCGGGATAAAAAGAGTTCCCAGTCCTCCGGCCGGCAGTCCAGAAGATCTTTGAAATGTGACAGCGGCGGTAACATCCACGCTTTTCCAAAGGGCTTTCTCAGGTTTCTCTCCTGACGGGCAAAATCCCCCTGTTGCAGAGAAAATAACAACTCGCTGATTCCCATTCCGTTGAAATCCGGCGGATTCTCTGCCTCCTCCCCATAGTAGACAGGAAATCCCGCCATGGCCAGGTAAAGGCAGTTCCCCTTGCTCCCCAAATACTGGGCAAGCATTGCTGAAAACACGGTCGCACCGCTCCCACCAGGCGCCAATACAGTATATATCCCCTGTTCTTTCGTGTCTTCAGGCACAGCCTTTTCCTGCCGGTCCAGTTTTAACTGCCAGAGTAGCTCCTGATAGATATTCTCCGCCCTCTGGTACTGAAAAATCTGTTTTCTCTCCCGGTCCTGCCGGCTGGCCAGATAGATCACTTTTCTCTTTTCAGTCTCCCTCACTCCTGTACAATCAGTCAGAACAACCAGTTCTTCCTGTTTTGTCCTCTCTCTGTACTCCACATTTTTCATTGCTGTCACCAGTTCAGGATGCAGCCCCGGGTGTCTCTTCCCCGCGAGAAACCGGAGAAGACGTTTCCCGTAATCCGCGTCCTTAAGGTAGAGCAGCAAATTCACATCTCCCAATCAACCACCACCTCACACTTTACACACACTGCGCATAACAAAACCGGAAGACCAGCCAATCAGCGCACACAAAACAGTGCCGCCAGTGAGATCGCCACAGTAAAAGGTATGATCCCATCCTCACCTTCTCTTGTTTTGTCTTAATACACAGTCAATCTTTTCGCCTGCAGACAGCAGGCAGCATAATTGAATAAATGCCGAAAACGGCTTTTGAAATTTTTCCGGTGTATCATTTTTGCGGCTGCCATGACGGAACCCACAAACAGAGATAATGCCATGATCTTTAAACAGAGATATACCCCCGCAAAACTTCCGATCACCGAAAACATCTTGCAGTCCGATGCCCCAAACATGCGGCAGCGGTAAAGCAGATAACATAAGACAAAGGGAATGATTATCCCCCCAAGCCAGAGCCATAATCCAAAGAGACCCTGCGCTTCTAAACGCCCGAACAGGCTAATGATAAGAATCAGTACAAAGAGTGTATTGGGAACTCTGTACTGTGAAATATCGAACAGAGAGGCTGTCAGGAGAAAGAAGAAAAAAATCTCCTGCTGCAATTCACCCTACCTCCTATTCGTGATGTGACAACAACACTAGCACATATTGATACGCTTGTCAAGTACTTTTTTTCTTTTATAAAAACCCCCGGAACCATTTACCACATACGACGCACGGCGAGGGCACAGACCGCATCCGGCCCTTTTAAAAAATTGCATAGAACAGGGAAAATCTGACTATACTGTTAATAAAAGAGAGTCTCGAGTACCTCTGGTTTTCTGCGAAAGGAAGCGTGCTGACATGAAGGTAAAAAGAAAAACTCCTGTGCAGCTGGCAAAGGAGCAGTTAATGAACGAAATAGAGGCAGTCCAGCAATCACTGGAAACTGCCCATTCCAATTTTGAAAATGTATGCGATCCGGACCTGATCGACAGCTACATCTATGAGATGAATGCCATCTCATACCGCTACCGCTATCTTCTCCGCCAGATGCGCGGTTTTGAATCATAGTATAACTACGCCTCAAAACCGCGGCTTCTGTCTGCACCCAGATCCGTAGTCTCATTGAGACTGCCCGGCCCGTAAGTCAGCCCGGCATAAATCTGCTGTGTATTTCCCATGACAGGATCGGATGTGTCCTGCTTTGCCACCTCCTGAAAAGAGGGCAAAAGCCCTTTCAGCACATCGGCTGAGTGGTCAAAAAGGGACGCATCCCGCCTGGCGATCCCCTGGCACAATTCCCGGTAGGCAAAGATATACAACTGCCGCAGATAATGGGAAATCGTGTACTGCATATCCAGGCTCCGCATCAGCTCTTCTAACATTCCCTCCGCGCGCTTGATCTCCCGGCGCGCCTCCGTTATCTTTCCATCTTCCAGATATTTTTTTCCCTCTTCAATGCTCGCCAGCGCAGCCTCGTATATGACCACTACCAGCTCGCTTTTATTGGCCTGGGTCACCCGGGTGGCAAACCCCTGCAAGATTTCTTTCTCCATCACTGCCTCCCTTTTCTATCCAGACATCCATCATCCCTGCAATAGCTGCAAGATTGTCTGCGGCTGGTTATTTGCCTGGGCCAGCATGGATGTACCTGCCTGCACAAGAACACTGTACTGCGTGTAGAGTGTCATTTCCTCTGACATATCCACATCCTCAATGCGGGAGCACGCCTCCGTCAGATTTTCTTCCGACGTATCCAGGCTGGAAACCGAGGAATCCAGGCGGTTCTGGTACGCGCCCAGCTTTGCGCGGATAGAGGAGACAAGATTGATCGCATCGTCAAAGGCAACAATAGAAGCTGTCGCCCCTTTTAATGTACACACGTTGCAGTACTGGATATTCAGCGCCTCAGCGGATACAGAGGGAACAGAAATCTCGATGGTCTGCCCCTCATTCGCCCCGATCTGGATTGACACATACCCGGCATCGAGCATCGTCACTGTCGCGGAGTCGCCGGCAGCCGCACCGGATACATCAAAGATCATGCTGAACCCATTGCGGTCTGTGACTTCCATGCGCGCCCCGTCCATAAATACCGTCGCCGTATTGGAAAAACCGGAAGTTGCACTTGTGTCCAGTGTCACTGTGGCATCCTGGCCGGCAACACCAGTGGCGCCATTAACGCCAAGTTTGTTTGCCAGCAGGATGTTGTCTGTAGTCACCTCGATGGACTGGGAAGCGCCGTATAATTTGGAAGTAAATGAGAGAACAGAACCCGGCGTGCCAAACTGGCACTCCGTACCACCAATCATGGGCACTACATCAATATTCATCATCTCACAGTAGTCGCGGATAGAAGCGTAGACATTCTCGTATGTAGCCCCCTCCGGAACCTCAATTATCTCCCCATTGATCTGGATCTTTCCGGCCTCTGCGGGCTGTACAATATCCGTTGCGGTACACTGCAGCGTATTTGTTGTCAATGTTGCCTGTGTTGCCACCGTATTCACTGTAAACTCGTATGATGTCAGACTGACGTCATCACTGGCTGAAATCAGCTTTACACCGACATGTGACGAGCTGGACTGCCGGCAGCAGGAACCGTCGAGCACACTCATTGTATTGTACTCGGTCTGCTCTGCAAGCCGGTCGATCTCGGCGCGGAGAGAATCAATCTCCTGCTGGATCGCCTGCCTGTCATCAATCGTAGTCGTCCCACTATTCCCTGCCTGCACAGAGAGCTCACGGCATCTCTGGAGCATACTCTCAATCTCAAAGAGCGACCCCTCCGCTGTCTGGATAAAAGCAATCCCGTCAGAACCGTTTTCAGACGCCCGGTGCAGACCGCGGATCTGGGAGCGCATCTTCTGGGAGATCGCCATGCCGGCCGCGTCATCTGCCGCCTTGTTGATACGGTAGCCGGATGACAGTTTCGTAGTGCTGTCTGTCAGATATTTCTGTACTGTGTTCAGATTCAGATTGGCTCTTAACGCCGTTACATTTGCATTAATCCTCATTTTTCATCGCCCTTTCCATTCACATTTACTATAAAGCATTTTGCCACCAGATACAGATCCTTATTGCCGGCATCCTGTGGCCTGTCATATTTTTCATGAAGAGAACGCCGTTCGCCCTGAACCAGGCTGTCACTATCCATAGTAAATCCATTCTCTTCCAAATCCATTTCAAATCGATCCAGGATCCGCTGGCATGCCTCTATGCTGTCCTGCCGCTCTGCTGTCACGAACCCTTTGACGTGGGTTCCCGAAACCCGGAATGTTGCCTGCACACGGCCAAGTTCCTCCGAGTTAAGAGAAATCTCCACGGTTCCTTTCTGTCTCTCTGCACTCCTCAGTGTGACGTGGCAGGATGTAACGCCCCGCTCCGTCACGATCGGCACCTCGTAGCTGTGATGGCTTCGCAGGTTTCTATAGAATGAAATACTTCCCGCCATCCTTGCCAGACTGACAACACTGTCATATGATATATCGTCACTTTCCCGTCCTGCCGCCAGTTCTTTTTCATGAGCCTGATCTGTTTCTTCATAAAAGGCATCCAGTTTTTCAGGGTCATCAAATATATTCGCAAGGGATGCACTCTCTTCCTTTTTCCAAAGGCCGAGATATTCTCTAAGTCCGTCTGCGGCAAATCCCATCGCCAGCATCCGGTTGAGCACAGTATCCGGCATATCAAGAGACTCTAAAAATTCTATCATCTCTCCCTCTGAGCCGCTCATAGCACCGGCGATCTCTTCTGCCATCTGCCGGTAATACGGCTGCAGATCTTCGTTTCCGGCATCCATCTCCTGAACCGTCTCAAGCAGCTGCTCCAGAGACAGATCCATGGCGTCCTTCCCCAGCTCCCGCAGAGCCCGCGGGGAAATATTCCGCCGCAGTTTCCCGGCCACAGACGTCTGATAAGCCGTGCGGATCTGGTCATCAATGGATGTCCCCCGGGTGACTGCTTTCTCCAGTCCTCCGAACTCATCGCTGATCTCCACATCCATCCCCTCTGCCCGTCTCGTCCGAGTGGCAGACAACAGAGAGGCCAGCGAGAGCTCTCTCCCCTCTTTTACCACCTGTCCGATCACAGCGCCATCGCTTTTTTCTATTTTATCCAACAGGCGGTACACGCCGATCATACTCTGCCGCTCCTCTTCACTGAGCGCCCCCTGATGGTCCATTCTCCATAAAAATTTTCGGAAAGACATGTCTTCGCCAGCTGTATTTTCCCTTATCTCCTCCACCGCGTCATTCAGCTCATCTATGGTCAGCTCCAGCGGGTTGATCTCCTCTTTTACCATCTCGGCAACAACATAAGGTTTGAGATTATCCATGAGAGTCGTCACTTTATTGTCATACTCTTTCATGCGGACAATGTTCTCCTCTGACAGCTCCATCTGGTTATAGGCAAGAATGCGAACTGCCCTCTGGTTCATGGCCGTCACATCCATTCCCAGATCCTCGAGTATGTCATTCACATTGCCAAACGCCTTATGGATGGAATCCCCCAGATCCCGCCGCACTTCTGTCCCCACTGCCTCGTAGGTCTGTTCCATCTTGTCATACTGCGCCTTTAATGCCACAGCGGATTCCGACAATTCCCTCAGCGTCTGGGTGTCTTCCGCCCGGATTGCTTCCGCCAGCAGACCTACGGGCGCGTCCAGGATATTTTTCGCTGCCTGAATGGTGTCAGGCAGTATCTCAGCGTTCTGTTCTGTGACCGGAACGCCTGTCTCTAAGAGCCAGGACTCTTTCGCCTGCTGCTCCTGCACACGCAGCTCCGTCACAATCTGCTCCAGATTTGACACATCCAGTTTTATTCCCTTTGCCGCCATCTTTCTGGCCGCCTCTGCCGTCATGGTGAGCCGGATCTCTTCCATCTGGCGCATTGCCCGGATCCGGTCGACCTCTGCCGGATATGCCCGTACAAACGCCTCCTCATCCGTATTCAGGAACTCTTTTACCATCCCGGCCGACTCTTCTCTCGACGGCAGTGTGAGATCCGCCTTCTCAGCCGCCACGCCGTCCGCCAGAGCGTCGGCGATCCTTGCCAGCAGTGTGTCCGCATCCAGTTCCTTTATCTCTTCTAACTGCTCATAAATCTCTACATTCCCAGCGGTGACAGGAAGTCCGTTTTTGTACAGCCACTCAGCAGTTTCCATTGATTTTGCATCCGGTGTGGCGCCGCCCTCTTGCAGTATGCTCTCCGCCTGCGCCCTCACGGCATCAAAACCGCTCTCGTTTTCCGTTTTGCGCTCAGCGCTCTGTGCTGCTCCTCCGTGCACGCCCGCACTTATATTCTCCGGCGTCACAGGCAGCTCATTTCCAATAAAATACTTCACCGCTGCCCGAGTCATGTCCTGCCTGTCTGCTGCCAGCCGGGCAGCATTCGTAAGCTTTGCCGCGGTCTCCTCTGTCACGGGCAGGCCGCTGTCCTCCAGGCGCTGCCGGATCTCCGGCGGAAAGTCCGCGCCGACAGCATTCTGAATAGCTGTCTTCTCCAGCGCTTCTCTCTCCTCCCTCTCCTTTGCTACCTGATCCTCGACCGCCTGCTTTGCCTGGGAACGCTGTTCCCGGACGCGGCTGACCGCTCTCTCAAGCTGGGATGAAGTATATTCTTCCAGCGGCGTCTCCTCCTCTGACAAGGCCTGTGCGTCTTCCCCTGTCATACACTGGCTGATAAAGTCAGCCGGAGACATACTGCCCGTATTGGGCAGATCCGCCGTCTCATAATTCAATTGTCTGGCCTCGGCCTCCGTATACACAGCACTGCTTCCCATTTCCTGCTGCACTGCACAATCCATTGTGGGACTCCAAATATTCTTTGAAACTCTGCCATCCTTGGCATTCGGTACAGATACGCCGGCGCCCTTTTTCGGCTCCGCGTCATTCAGGGGGAGGGAAATCTTATTATTATTCTGGATCACCATAGATTCCGCCCTCTTTTCTGTCTACTCAATACAATAACTGGCCGTCTCCTCCCGTGAGACAATTATTGCTGTACCTAATATTTCGACTGAAAACCGCAAAACCTTTAGCCGGGAATGTTTCCCTACTTAAATTCTTCCAAAAGAGAACGGTCCATTTTGATCCTGTTGTCCATCGTTTTCATGACATCTGCGATCTGCACTTCCCGGCGCACAGAGGGCCTGGACAGATCATATAACTGGTTATCGTGGAAATCCAGCACCGTCGGCTCAAAAATATTCTCCTCATTTTCCAGAATAACAAGGCCTTTCAGCTCGACACAGACACCCGGGTACAGAATGTTGATCGCTTTGACAAGGGCATTGACGATCTTCTGGTCATATTTATCCGGATTGTCCAGCAGCGTGCGGATCGCCTTGACCTCCGAAGTCGGTTCGGCGTAAGATTTCATAGCTGTCATGCGGTCATATGTGTCAGCGATATAGATCACGTTTGCATTCATATTCGCTTTCAGATTCGCCGGGACATCCTCCCCGTCGCGCACATACAGCTCCTGCATCTGGCTGATGATCTGCAAGTATTCCTCATCCAGATTCATCTGTTTTCTGAGGATATCAAGAGAATTTTTGCGGATCACCGCCCTGAGGTCTGAGCTCTCATCCTCAGAATCGAGCTGCTGCTCATACCCCAGCGCACCGATGTCATGGAGCACCGCCGATTTTACCAGCATATTTATCCTCACCTGAGGCATGCCGATCTGCCCGGATATCAAAGCCGTCAGGATAGCCACATTCAATACATGCTTATATACAAAATCTTCATTGCTCCTGAGGCTCTGGACAAAATTGATCTTTCTCTCCAGACTCCCATAATTTCTCAGTATCAGGCTGCAGAGCCAGTCCAGCCCCTTATCCTTTTTCCCAGATGCGATAAAATCCAGGTCCTCGCGGATGCTGAACACTGCCATCGTCTGAAAACGCTCAAAATTGATGTCGTCCTCGGACAGCGGCGGCAGCGGCTCTGCCGGCTCCAGAATATACAATCCCATAAGATTAAAGTTTTTGATACCGTAAATTGCCTGCATGCTCAATCTTGAATCACGGTCATAGAGCATAACGCCGTTTTTGTTGTAAATCGGTTTGCCGAGGCGCATCCCCGGTTTCAGGTCATCTACTTTAACAAATA
>CANRMO010000057.1 GCA_947631755.1 uncultured Lachnospiraceae bacterium
GGTCACACCTTCAAATAGTACCTTAACGTCTTGGATTAAGTCTTTAGTAATACTGCGGAATACATGTGCGCATAACGCAAGAATATACAACAAACCATTTAACATAACCCCGGAAATCATCAAAGCGGATAAAGTAATACCACAGCCCTCACATTCTGGTTTGTACGAATTGGTATTAGCTATGAAATACCTCCGCCCGGATAATTCCAGTTGGGAAGATTTTTCTGCCGATTTGAAACAGTTACTCGCTGAATACGATTCCTATATAAAATTGTCTGCAATAAATTTCCCAACTGATTGGGCAGACCACTTGAATATCACTACATAATTACCACCTGTTAACATATACTAAAATTGATAGAGCCTGTTACACCTCTGCATCATGTGCAAAAAACAGGACTTTCATGGGATTCCCTGAAACCTTCCGGGAATCCCCTTTCTAATTCACTCATACCTTCTACAGTTTTCTATCACACGTAGTAAATGGTGATTCCCCCGAAATGGCATGCGCCCTCCAGCGTCAGTGTGGCAGTCTCCGGCTCCACCTGCTGCCCTTTTTCTTCCACACCGCCAAACACGGCATTTACGTGATTGATGACTTTCCAGCTTTTCGGGACATAGATCTCGACGCCGGAAAAATTAACACCCACATTCAGTACGGCGTTCCCTGTGGGGATGGAGGCATTGTCAAAATATGCTGTGACACCGCCAAAATTCGCACTGATTGAGGCATAGCGCAGATCATTAGAATTCACATAGCGGATCGCACTGCTGAATGTAGTGGAAATCATAATGTTTTCTCCCTCTATGCTCTGGCTGTCCTCCACATCCTTTTCCGCGGACATGTGAATGCCCTTGTGGTGGTATTCATAATTCCCCTGCATATGTTTCCTTCGAAAATTTCTTTTCAATTTTCCAAAAATCAGATTTAGCCCGATGGTGCCAAGCAGCGCCGCCACCAGTATTGTCCACGGGGTAATAGCCGTAATTCCCAGCTCTTTATCATACAGGATCCCGATAAATGCAACAGAAAATAAAATACAGCCGAAACTCACATGGACCAGCCCGTTGATCAGGATAGCCACGCAGGCGATAGTAAGCAGGATCTCCACCACCCCGGTATCTGGGAGAAGCCCCATCTGGCTCACCACCAAAAAGACTCCCGCCAGCAAAAGAAATACACCCCAGAAATAATTGTTGCCCGATTTTTTACTGCTCATTTCCCTCATCCTCCTATTCTCATTTCCCTTATTTTATCTTTCAGCGCCGCGGCATAATGCCTCGACACAAATACTTGCTTATGTGAGCCGGCAAAAGCCGCAACACTTGTAGTAGACAAGTTGCTCCGGCGGATCGAGTACACTTCCCCCGCATTGATGAGAGCGGATTTTGAGACGCGGACAAAATGGCCCGGCAATATCTCCTCCAGTTCATAGAGCCGGTATTTCGCCCGGTACACATGGTCTCTCGTGTGGGCGTCAATCCCGCCCTCCCCTGTCTCAAAAAACAGAATATCATCCAGGGGCACATAAAATTCTGCCTCCCCCTGGTACAAGACAAAATCCTGCCGGGAAGCTGCTGTTCTGGATACCGCCTGCTGAATCTGCCTGACCTCATCTGTCAGGGAGCGACACCGGATCACTACCTCATTCTCTTCCAGCCCCTCATCCAACTCAATCCGTATTTTCATAAAAATCCCCATTCCGGAGCGTTTACGCGACGAGGCGACGAGAAAATCTCTGATTTCTCGTCTGCCATCAGAGCTATTTGTGACGCTCCGGCACAAGATAGCCAACGTGAATAAATTCACGTGTGAAAAATAAGCTATCGAGCTTATTTTTCACACTAATCTCCATTCATCCGGCTTTGCCGGACTTGCTCTGCAAACTGAGGACTTTTCAAATTATAACAGAAAAAACGGGAATGTAAACCCGTTTTTTGCAAGTGGTAAGATATCTCAGGTAAGTGGTCGCGATTCTGGCGGATACTGCCCCGCTCCTCTCGACTCACTCAAGCATTTTCAGAGAGCGGAATGTTTTATCCGTGTGGGCATCAAAATACTGGCCCACCACATTTCCCACTTCCTCCAGCACATTTTTACCCACTGTGAAAGTGTACAGCTTCTCCAGGGGGGAGGACAGAATCCTTTGCAGGGTATAGATGGTGGTCTCTGACATGGCGATCCCAGTGCGCCCGTCGTGGCAGCGGTCACAGACCGCCCCTGAATCCCTGACATAGAAGTGGTGGAGCCCCTCTGTGCCGCCACAGCGGATACAGGAAAAAATACAGGGCATCTCCCCCTCGATCAATAACATGCGAAACTCAAATATGTACCGCACCAGCCTCCGGGGGAGGGACGGCGCGGTCAGGGCCCGCAGCGACATATACAGCAGATTTAACTCGGAGGACGCCTCCATCCCCTCTCTCGTAAAGTAATCTGCCACCTCGCAAAAATAGAGGGCCATGTATAGATCATCCAGGTCTTTCCTAAGTTCCGGGAAAAAATTTTTTACCTCGACCTGTTCAATCGAGTAAGAATCCCTTCCCCTGTAAATAAAAAATTCTCCAAAGGTAAAAGGTTCTGTGACAGCAGACAGCGCGCTCTTTGGCCGCCTGGCCCCTCTGGCAAAAGCAGAAAAACGGCCTCTCTCTTTTGTCAGGAGCACAACACGCTTGTCATATTCACCAATGGTAGCCGCTGAGAGTACCATTCCCATCACTCGCTCTTTCACGCTGTCCCCTCTCTTCTCTCATTCCGTTCCCGGCAGAATTTTCCCCCGCATAACTGCTGCCGGTATAATTCAGGTAATCCGTCACCTTGCCAGTCCGGGCAAAGGTGTTCCAGCTCTCTTCGTTCTCCATGTTCTTCCTCCTATTGTATTTTATACAATTAGGATATCCGCCGCCACACCATACTATCCCTGACCGGTCAAAATGCAGAGCTGGTAGTTTATGGCACAGTCGAGAAAATCTCCTTTTATACCGCTCTGCGCCCCACTACTCTGTCTTGTCAAAGCCAAAATTTTTCAGGAGAAAATCGCTGTCCCTCCAGTCTTTTTTCACTTTAACCCAGAGTTTCAGATTCACGCTGACCTGCAAAAAATCCTCGATATCTTTTCGCGCGCTGATGCCAATGCGTTTCAACATATTTCCCTGTTTTCCAATAATAATGCCCTTATGGGAATCTTTCTCACAGATGATCGTGGCATCAATATCAACCATGGGGCGTCTGCCGGGATGGTCCCGCATCTGCTCAATGGACACGGCAATGCCGTGCGGTATCTCATCCGACAGAAGGCGCAGTGCTTTTTCCCGGATCAGCTCTGCCACGATCTGCCTCTCCGGCTGGTCTGTCACTGTATCCTCATCATAATACTGCGGCCCCTCCTCCATATACTGGAACATTGTTCCGATCAGATCGTCCACGCCGTCTCCGCTCCTTGCCGAAACTGGTATGATCTCCGCAAAATCCAGCACATCCTTGTATGCATTGATATACTCCAGGAGCTCTGCCTTTTTTACGGTGTCTATCTTATTCATGACAAGTATCACTGGTGCCTTTGACCGCTGCAGCGCCTCCGCAATGTGCCGCTCCCCTTTCCCTATAAAGGCAGTGGGTTCTACCAGCCACAGAACAAGATCCACCTCCTGGAATGTCTTTTCGGCCGTATTTACCATATACTGGCCCAGCTTATTTTTCGCCTTGTGGATGCCGGGAGTATCCAGAAAGACAATCTGGCCCCGCTCATCATGGTACACCGTCTGAATCCTCGTCCGTGTCGTCTGTGGTTTATTTGATGTGATAGCGATTTTCTGGCCGATCATCCGGTTCATCAGTGTGGACTTCCCCACATTTGGCCGGCCGATCAGCGTCACAAAACCCGACTTAAATACCTCGCCCATAAAATCCTCCGTTCTCAAACGCTTCCCCGGTTCCTACTGTAGTGTGCGGACTGAGCCAAATAACGCCTCATCCCGCTGCACTCTGTCCTCGCCCCCGATCACACATATCTTGCCGTCTGACAGGAGTGCCTCTGCCATCGCTGCCGCCTCTCTCACCTTCTCTCTGTCCGCCGCAAGAACCTCATCCCGTTCCCGCTGTTTTTCCTCAAACGCAACGCCTGTTATATAAGCGGCAAAAGAGCGCTCTCCCAGTGCCCGCGGCGTCAGCGGGATATCCAGGTCGCTGACTGTACCGATAATATACTTCATCATATCCCTCTCGTCCGCATCAAAATTCCTCAGGTATTCCGGCACACCTTTAAACACCTCATTCGTCTCTGAGAGATTCGGATCCCTATAGGAGACAAAATAACCATATCCCTGATCATTGAAAAAGCATTTGACGCCGTACGCCCCGCCTTTCACACGGACTTCATTCCACAGGTAATCATAGCTGAGGATTGTTTTTACCACTTTAAAGATTCCGTTGTACGAAATCCCTTTTTCCCCGAAATTGCCCGTCCGGGCGACATACTGAACCTTGCCCGCCGTCCGGAATCCCTCATTCATCCCGATCCCGGAAGATTTCCACAGCGGCTCCGGCAGCGCCTTCCCCATACTCTGATCCATTCCGTCCAGAAGAACACCTATATTTTCTTTCAGGCACTCATAACCTCTCTGTTCTGAGGTAATACTCACAAGCAGCCGGTCTTTTGTGAAAATATTTTTTGCCAGGCTTCTTAACACTGTAACAAGATTTTTCTTTCTCTCATCAAAATGATCTTCCAGATCACTCAGGAAGTCATAAAAAGAAATCCCTTTCATCTGCTCGATATAATAATACGGCTCCCAGACATAGGACAGACCGCGCCCGGCCGCTGTGCTGTGGCCCGCCGCCTGCAGTGAGGCGCGTCTGGCAGACCGGGCTTCCCCGATGATCTCACGGAGCCGCTTCTCATCATCCAGATGCGTGCTCTCCATCATTTCCCGCAAGAGCCCCAGCACATATCCAGTCTCGGAATACAGAACTTTAACCGTCATCTCCAGCTTTACCAGAGTACCTCCGGTCTTCCGGTCACAGTAGGCATCCGCACTGGCCGCATACCCCCCCGCATGGAGAAGGATCTCATCGCTGAGTTCCCGCTTTCCGTGCAGATCCGTGTCCATTGTGCCGATCAGCTCTGTTAAGAGCCCAATATAGGGCGCGTAATTCTTCAGATCCTCCACGTCAAATACCAGGCGGATATAGCTGATGCCATTCGTAAATATCTCATGGTGCAGGACGGGACAGCCGGCCACCTCTTTTTCCTCTGTGACAAACGGCCGGGCCTCTTTCGCGATATCCTCCCTCTCCAGAAGCGGGATACAGGCGAGGTCCTCCGGGGAATCCGGTTCCTCCTGGTACGCTCTCAGCTCCTCCGTCTGCTTTACGAGAGCCTCACGCTCTTCCCTGCTAAGAGAGGCCCTGTATTTCTCCAGCCGTTCCCCCTCCTCTTTTTCCATCCGTACAGTGAGGCCCACTTTTGGCTCCACACTGACAAAACTGGCATGCGTATTATCCAGAAAATACTTGCGGATCAGATCCTCAAAATATCCTGTGCCCACCTGTTTCTTCAGATAAGAAAAAACATCGTTACCGCTCAGATGGATAAACGGCTTATCCGCGTCATAAAGCCAGCTGTCAAACATCTCCAGCCCATACATCAGCCCTTTCGGATAGGGGCCGTAATCGGCTTCCCGCCACTGAAACTCCATGGCGTTCAAAGCCGCCCGGAGGGATTTCTCCGGTATTCCCTCCTTTGCAATCTTCTCCAGTGTACCCCGCACAATATCCAAAAACTCCTGTTTCCGCTTCTTATCTACATTTTTAACAATCAGTGAAAAAAATGGCTGCCGGACGCTTGTCTCATACAGGCTCTCAATCTCGGTGCCGATCCCGGCGTCCAGAAGAGCCTCTTTCAGAGGAGCCCCCACGGAATCCACAAGGACATGGGACAGCGCCTGGAATGCGTGATAATAATTGCGCTCCAGCGAATCTTTCAGCACGACGTTGTAACTGAAATATGTTTTTCCCTCCGTGTCCTCTCCCTCCGTCACAGAATAAAAGCCGTACTCCTCTCTCATCCTGTCAAAAGGCTTCTGCCATGCGACCTCGGAATCCACTTCGAGATAATCAAAATCACAGAGATAATTCTCATCTATCCAGTTCAGTTTCTCTTCCATATCCATGTCACCGTATAAATAGATATAGCTATTGGACGGGTGGTAATACTTCCTGTGAAAATCCAGATAAGACGGATAGGTCAGATCGGGTATGGCTGCCGGATCGCCGCCGGATTCCACGCTGTAAGAGGTGTCCGGGAAAAGCGAGTGCTGGATGTTCCTCACCAAAAGCTGCTCTGGAGACGAAAACACGCCCTTCATCTCATTGAATACGACACCATTGTACGTCAATGGGGCGTCCGGGTTCTCCATCTCGTAGTGCCAGCCCTCCTGACGGAATATTTTTTCTTCCCTGTAAATATTCGGATAGAATACGGCATCCAGATACACATTCATCAGATTCTGAAAATCTTTGTCATTACAGCTCGCCACCGGATAGACTGTCTTGTCCGGGTACGTCATCGCGTTCAAAAATGTATTAAGAGAGCCTTTCACCAGTTCCACGAAAGGATCTTTGAGCGGAAATTTCCGGGAACCACACAAAACCGTGTGCTCCACGATATGGGCAACCCCTGTGGAATCCTCCGGCGGAGTGCGGAAACCGATATTGAACACCTTGTTATTGTCATCGTTCTCGATCAAGGCAACTTTCGCTTTCGTCTTTTTGTGCTCGAGCAGATACCCTGTGCTGTTCAGATCCGCCAGATCCTCTTTTTTGATCAGGCGGTACGCATGGCAGTTTTCTATTTTCATTTTTACCTCATTTCTGCAGGCCTGATGGCCCGCGCTACTCTCTTTTCTGTCTGTCAGCTTTGCATTTCAATAGTAACATTGTACCCTATTTCTTTAAAACCATCAAGTTATACAAAATTCTTTTTGACTTTTCGTATTTTGTATGGTATTGTAAATAAGTAAGTGTTAAATATTTTTTTAGGAGGCAGAACTCATGAAAGGTACAGTAAAATGGTTTAATGCCAAAAAAGGATTCGGTTTCATTTCTGATGAAGAAGGAAAAGATGTATTCGTACATTTCTCAGCTTTACAGATGGACGGCTTCAAAGTATTGGATGAGGGCGACGAAGTAGAGTTTGAAGTGATCGAAGGCGAAAAAGGTCCTCAGGCTGCAAACGTAACAAAGTTATGATCGGATTTTAATGAACTAATTTTTATATAAATTAATATGTAAAAGTTAAGAATTACAATAGGTTGTAACAAAGTCCCCCGGCGCGAGCCGGGGGCTTTTCTTTTGCCGCAATCGTTTCGGTGCGGTCATCCCTCTTTAATATTCCCTTTCTCCACATGGGGCATGATAAAATTCTCCAGCGAGTAATTCCACAGCGTCTCAGAACCAGCCGCCGTATTTTTATTCCTCTCTAAGATCTGGTGCAGGAAAACCCCTCTTTCCGCCCATGCCCTGCCATCCGAGGCATTATTCAGCATAGTGGGCTGGAAATTGTCCATAGTCCTTGCAAACTTTGCCTCCGCCGTGGCTTCCTCCTCAAATTCATTCCACAGCTCACGGAACTTTGTCCCCTGGTCTTCCGGGAGCATGCCAAAAAGCTGGTCCGCAGCTTTTAGCTCCCGCTCCCTCTGGCTCTTCTTTGCCTCTTCATCATAGGCATAGGTATCCCCGGCATAAATTTCCACCAGGTCATGGATGAGCAGCATGCTCACGGTGTGGAAGAGATCAATCTCCTCATTGGCATATTCGCTGAGCAGGATCGCCATGACCGCCAGGTGCCAGGCGTGTTCCGCGTCATTTTCTTTCCGTTCTCCGTCCGTCAGGTAAGTCTGCCGTCCGATAAATTTTTCTCTGTCTATCTCCCTGCAGAACGCGATCTGTTTTTCCAGACGCTCTTTTCTCTCATCTGCCATATCCGCCGTTCCTCAGATTTCATTTCCCGGGAATTTCGGAATCCCGTCAAATCCAGCCTGCAGATCGGCGTCCGTGGGAATGTAATCCGACATATTTCCGTCGTTGAACTGTTCGTAAGCCACCATATCAAAATATCCCGTGCCAGTCAGCCCGAAGAGAATTGTCTTCTCTTCCCCGGTCTCCCTGCACTTCACCGCCTCGTCGATCGCGGCGCGGATGGCATGGCTGCTCTCCGGCGCCGGGAGGATCCCCTCGACTTTTGCAAACTGCTGCGCCGCCTCAAAGACGGATGTCTGCTCAACAGTCCTCGCCTCCATAAGCCCGTCATGATACAACTGTGACAGAACGGTGCTCATGCCATGGAACCGGAGGCCGCCCGCGTGATTGGCGGACGGAATAAACCCGCTGCCCAGCGTGTACATCTTCGCCAGCGGACAGATCATTCCGGTGTCGCAGAAATCATAGGCAAATTTACCCCTTGTAAAACTCGGGCAGGACGCCGGCTCAACCGCAACAATCTGATAATCCCTCTCTCCTCTGAGTTTTTCTCCCATAAACGGTGAGATAAGGCCGCCTAAGTTGGAACCGCCTCCGGCGCATCCGATAATGATATCCGGCTTCACATTGTATTTATCCAGGGCCGCTTTGGCCTCAATGCCGATCACCGACTGGTGGAGAAGCACCTGGTTCAGCACACTCCCCAGCACATAGCGGTATCCCTCCTGGGACGTCGCCACTTCCACTGCCTCAGAGATGGCACAGCCAAGGCTCCCCGTCGTACCCGGGTGTTTCTCCAGAATTTTCCGCCCCACCTCGGTCTCTGTGGAAGGAGAGGGCGTCACGCTCGCGCCGTAAGTGCGCATAACTTCCCGGCGGAACGGTTTCTGCTCATAAGAAACTTTTACCATGTAGACCTTGCAATCCAGGCCAAAGTAGGCACACGCCATGGAAAGAGCAGTGCCCCACTGTCCGGCCCCCGTCTCTGTCGTCACGCCTTTCAGTCCCTGTTTCTTTGCATAATACGCCTGGGCAATAGCGGAATTTAACTTATGGCTGCCACTGGTATTATTCCCCTCAAATTTATAGTAGATCTTTGCCGGGGTTCCGAGGGCTTTCTCCAGATGGTATGCCCGAACCGTCGGCGACGGGCGGTATGTCTTATAATAATCCTGTATCTCCTGTGGAATATCAATAAACGCATCCGTATCGTTCAATTCCTGGTCAATCAGCTCGTCACAGAAAATGGGGGCGAGCTCTTCTTTTTTCAGCGGCTGTAGCGTACCCGGATTCAAGAGCGGCGCCGGTTTATTTTTCATGTCCGCGCGGACATTGTACCACTGCTTCGGAATCTCCTCCTCCGAGAGATAAATTTTATATGGAATCTTCTGTTCACCCATATCGGTTGTTCTCCTTTCAGTTACTTAGGAACTGTTGTTCCTTATTCATAATTTCAGCGTCCCGGTGCAGGACTCACTCTTTCCGGAAACTGTGCCTATAGTAACACATATGGCCTGACACCGTCAAGCCGGACGCCGCCGGATGGCAGCCACACAAAGCTGGTTGTTCTCTGGAACCAGCCGGGGTCAGAACCGGAAATCCCTCTGTCCCTCATGTATGTTTTCTATATACTGTGCAGCCTTTTCTCTCACAACGGAGTTCGTGATGACTTCAAGCTGTTCCCGGATCACCTTTTCCCCCTTTTTCTTTGTGTCCTCAGACGCATAATCTTCCAGATATTCTTTCAAAGTCATCAGCGCATTCGGCTGACAGCAATTCACGATCTGCCCGGATTTTAAGAGTTTCATAAACCGGTCTCCGGTCCTCCCCTCCCGGTAGCAGGCGGTGCAGAAGCTCGGGATATACCCCATGCCTAGCAGCCAGTTCACAACCTCATCCAGCGTCCGCCGGTCGGTGACATCGAACTGGGCCGAATTTTCTTCCTCCGGCTCTTCCTCCACATATCCCCCCACGCTCGTGCGGGAGCCGCCGCTGATCTGGCTAATCCCAAGGTCCAACACTTTCTCGCGGACAAGCTTTGACTCCCGGGTAGAGACGATCATTCCTGTATAGGGAACGGCTATGCGGATGACGGCAACAATTTTCTGGAAAATCTCATCAGAAATCGCATTGAGTTCCGACGGGTCAATGTCATCCGCCGGGCAGACTCTCGGCACACTGATCGTATGGGGACCCACTCCGAATTTTGCCTCGAGGTGTTCTGCGTGCATGATGATACCGACCAGCTCATAGCGGTATTTGTCCAGCCCGAACAGCACGCCGCAGCCCACATCGTCAATACCCGCCTCCATGGCGCGGTCCATTGCCTCTGTGTGATAGGCATAATCACTCTTTGGCCCCGTCGGGTGGAGTTGCTCATATGCCTTTCGGTCATAAGTCTCCTGGAACAAAATGTATGTGCCAATCCCGGCATCCTTTAATTTTTTATAATTTTCCACTGTCGTGGCGGCAATATTTACATTGACGCGGCGGATCGCCCCGTTTTTATGTTTTATGCTGTAGATCGTGCGGATACTCTCCAATATATAGTCAAGCGGATTGTTGACCGGATCCTCTCCCGCCTCAATGGCCAGCCGCTTGTGTCCCATATCCTGCAGCGCGATCACTTCATCCCGGATTTCCTCCTGCGTCAGTTTCTTTCTCGCAATATGCTTGTTCTTCGCGTGGTAAGGGCAGTACAGACACCCGTTGACACAATAATTTGACAGATAGAGTGGCGCAAACATAACAATGCGCTTGCCATAAAATCTCTCCTTGATTTCCCTGGCCAGCCGCCTGATCTCACGGTTTTCTTCCTCCAGTTCACACTCCAGGAGAACCGCTGCCTCTCTGTGAGTGACGCCCTTCATCTCCCTGGCTTTCTCAAGGATCGCATCAATCACTTCTTTATTTTTTTTATTCTCCTCCGCATAGGCAAGACATTCACGAATTTCAGCATCATTGATAAATTCGTCGGCAATGCTGGATTTCGGGTCATACGAATACATAAAAATCCCTCCTCGTAAAAAATGTATTTTACCTGCCATTAATAAAGAATAGCACAAAATGGGGTTTATCACAAGAAAAATAACATTTTCACAAAAATAATAGAAAGACTCCTCCATTTGTGTTATGATTTTATTGTCAGATCTTTCAGTATAACCTGTTAAAATGAAACGGAGGTGAAAAATATATGGGAAAACGCATGAAACGCTGTCTGGCGTATTATAAAGACCTGAGCGGGCGGGAGCTGGCGCCAGAGGAAGCAGGCGCCGTCTGCCGGGAACTTCTTATACAAATCAGCTTTTTCCAGCATGAGCGGCTGATCCACCTGATCGTCACCGTGCTCTTTGCACTGCTCACGATCATGACACTGTTTGCCTGCCTGCTGATCCTGCAGCCAGTTCTCTTCGTACTGGAACTGCTCTTTTTTGTGCTCCTCATACCTTACATCAGCCACTACTATCTTCTGGAAAACGGAACGCAAAAACTGTATGAATACTATGACGCACTCTACCGGATGGATCAGAAAACAGCACAGGAATAATGTTCCCGTGCTGTTCTTTCAAACCGCTCTTTTTTATTTCCCGCTGGCATACACTTTGCCATTTTTCATTTTGATCCCCTTGCGCTCCATCAGCTCACTCACCGTCAGCAGGTCATAATCCTGTTCAATGAGCCATGGTATGATCTTTGCCAGTCCCTCAGAGGATTTGGCATGGATATCGTGCATCAGTATGATATCCCCGTCTGATACATTTTTCTTGACAACTTTAAATTCCTTTTTCCCATCCAGGTATTTCCAGTCCAGCGTATCAATACTCCACAGGAGCATCGGGTGCTTGAATTTTTCCCGCATCTTATCACTGATGGCACCGTAGGGCGGGCGGAGGAGCGTAACGTCATACCCCGTCATCTTTTTGACGATCTTTGCAGTTCTATCATACTGTTTATTCACTTTTTTCATGGGCAGTTTACTGAGATTCGCATGGTCCCAGGAATGGCTGGCGATCTCACATCCCATCTCAATCTCCTGTTTAATCAGATCCGCGCCTTTCTCAACCCGGTTTCCCAAAACAAAAAATGTGGCATGGGCATTATATTTCTTCAGCACTTCCAAAATCTTTGGTGTATTCACCGTGCTCGGCCCATCGTCAAATGTCAGGGCAACTGCCTTCGACCTAGGTGCCGGAGTGGGTTCTGAAAATGCACTGGGCGAAATATTTCCCACTGCCGCCGCGGCCTCTGACACCCCTCCCTGAACTGTGCCAGAACCGCCATTTTCTGCGGCACCGCCGCCGCTGACCGCCTGGCTCACCGCCGCAGGATCCTGAGTTGCCGTCGCAGGCGCTGCTGTCGCTGATGCCCCACTCTTATCTCCCGGCCCATCCACCGGCACGGCGTCGGGAGCCGGTGTACTGGCAGCAACAGCCGTCGCCGTCTGGCTTTCCCCGCCGGCAGGCTGGCCCGCCGCCACACCTCCGCCGCTGACCACTTTGAGCGGATCATTTCCGCGCGAAAAGCGGCCGGACCGCACTACGATCAGCATGGCAACGGCGATGACCGCAACGCAGGCAAAAATGAAAGCGACTTTCCCCAGCCCGGCCGCTGGCGCCCTCCTGCGCCCCCGCG
>CANRMO010000058.1 GCA_947631755.1 uncultured Lachnospiraceae bacterium
TTGTAAATACGATGACGGAGATCCTTTACAAGATCATGCACAACGGCGGTGGTGACCCCGTCGCAAAAGTGCCGGAACTTGAGGTTATGAAACAGAAGAAACTGTATACCAAAGTTGGAAAAACCCAGGTTCTTCTGGACTACAGCAAGGATGCCAAATATAAGGATCCAGATAAGAAACTGTATATTAAAGTGTCAGTGACGAATCCTCAGGGCAATATCGAGCCGGGTATCGTGAAATCGATCAGCCTTATCAACGATGCGGAAGATGTCATTGATAAACCGGTGCCGCTGAAATCCATCGGGGGCGATGCCCTGGCAAAAGAGAAAGTCGGGAGTGTCCATGAGGAGGATAAGGCAGGGACTGAGCTGAATGGATACCGGATTCCTCTCGGACAGCCGCTGGAGTTTTATGTTCCGTATAAACTCTCTGACTGGCAGAAAGGTTATACGACACTGCGGTTTGAGCTGCAGGGAATGACTTATTTTGCAAAGAGGAAGAAGACCGTTGTATCGAAAGTTTCAAAAGTTGATGTGCTGATTGACGAGAGGGCATTATTCGGTCTCAGATAATAGTACATGTTTTGAACAGAAAGAGGGGTAATATGAAAAGAAATATGCGCAAAGAGTGTGGGAGAAAAATTACGGCGGTTGTCTTAAGTTTTTCGATGTGTGCGATGCTGCTGTCCGGGATCCGTTTCCGGGATGGCAGTGTGAGGCCTGTCAGTGAGGTACAGGCGGCGGCCGGAGAGATCGACAATACAACTCTTCTGGATGAGAAAGTGGTTCCTGACCCTGTATTAAGGGAGTATCTGCTGGATGAAGTGCAGAAAGTGGTTACAGATGTGGATAGAGCCGGGATCACCGTCCAGAACCTTGCACTAAAGGTCGAAGGTGCCCTCACAATACCGGCCGGGGTAAAAGATTTAGAGGGGCTGGGATATGCCAGGAGTGCCAGCTCGATTGATGTGTCAGCCTGCAGCCAGGTGAGTGAGATTAAAGACAATGAGTTTTATGGATGCAAAATGGTGCAGATCACGCTGGCAGAGTCCATTCAGAAATTAGGGAATAATGCATTTGATTCATGCAGCAAATTGGAATCGGTTAATTTAAAAAATATTACACAGATTGGGGATATGGCATTTAAATCGTGCAGCAGCCTTAAGCAGGTTGAGAATATGCCGGAACAGGTTGATTATCTGGGCACATATGCATTCCAGGACTGTAGTGCTCTGACGCAGATCAGTGTTCCACGGATTACAGATCCGGCGCTGCAGCACTCTGTCCCCAAAAATGCATTTGACGGCTGCACTGCACTGACGAAAGTTTATCTCTGCGACAATGGGCTTACGTCAGTCGGAGACCTTGCCTTTTCCTCGACGGGAGCGCTCACGTTTTCTACAGATGGGATTACATATGGCAATTCTCTGCCCTCATCGGTCAGCACACTTGGAGATGGTGCGTTCCGGTCAAGTGGCATCCAGTCGCTTGATCTGACAGCGACGCAAATCACTAAGATCAGTGATAATGCTTTCTTTTCTGCTAATCTTGGCGCAGAGTTTAAACTGCCGGGAAAAACCAGTTCCATCGGCAAACAGGCGTTTGGACAGTCTAAGATTAAAGAGATCGTGATGCCAGAGACGGTGACATCTCTGGATGAGGGCTGTTTTGATAAGGCTATGAGCTTGACAAAGGTATCCCTCTCCCCTAACATTGCGGTGATTCCCGCATCAGCATTTGTCGGTGCCGGTAACTCAAGCATGGTTGAGAACGGCGTGAAGTATGACGAAAGTGAATCAAGTGATTATCTGGAGATTACCTATACAAATGCGACAGCGGCCGAAAGTAAGCTGACAGAGATTGGTGATAAGGCTTTTAATTGTGCTGCGCTCTGGGATGACGGATTTTTTGAGAGCCTGCCCGCTCTGAAAACGATTGGAAAGGAAGCATTCTGCTATGCCAATTTTTCCGAACTTGTGATACCGGCCACAGTTTCTTCTATCGGTGAGGGTGCATTTTGTTCCTGCGGCCGTCTGAGAACAGTAGAATTTAAGGATGGGAGCAAGGTGACAGCTCTGCCGGACAGATGTTTTGGCAGTGAAAAGCAGCCTGGGAAGCTGGGAAGTTATGTCACCATTTATTCCTGTATCCGGCTGGAAGAGGTTGTCCTGCCGGATGGGCTTGTATCTATCGGGGACTATTGTTTTGGAAACTGCTACCGCTTAAAAACAATGGGGGCTAAATCGAATAAAATTACAGAGGAGATCAATTTTCCGTCCACGCTGACAGCAATAGGAGAGGGAGCATTTTGCGCGGCTTCTTCCTATGATGACAGTAGGGGTTCCGGGGAGAAAAGTTATTCTGGGATCCTTGTCGAAGACGGGGGTATAAAAAAAGTGACTGTGCCGGACTCTGTTTTGACGATCGGGCCATTCGCTTTTAAAAATAATATGACACTGGAGGAGCTGACGATCGGCAAGGGGGTAAAGGAAATCCCGAAAGAGATGTGCTCCGGCTGCGGCGCCTATCCATTTACAACAAATGATCAGGGTAACACTGTGAAGATCACAGAAAAAGTTGTAGTAGATGAGAATGGCAATGTTACGGAAAATACAATACCGCTTGCTTTTACCGGGCTGAAAAAACTTGAACTGTCAGATAATGTGGAGACGATCGGTGACAAAGCCTTTTATGCCTGTTATGCACTGGCGCCCAGGGACTCCTGGCTGCTTCCGACAAAGCTTCAGTCTATCGGTGCGTCGGCATTTGAAAAATGTAAGAGCCTGAAAGAAATCATTCTCCAGTCCAATCTGGAGAGCATCGGAGGGAAAGCTTTTTATGAGGCATCCCAATTTGTAACGGAGAAAAAAGAACTGGGAGGGGCAGAGAGGAATCTGCAACATGAATATGCCGGCCTCACTACTGTCAATACAAATTATGCCACGGCGCTGAAAACGATTGGGGCGTCTGCGTTTGCCCGGACGAATCTGAAAGACATTATATTTCCATCCAACGTTACAGAGATCCCGGCTTCTGTGTGTGCAGACAATTATAATTTAAATAAGGTAACTATGGCAGAGGGAGTGACGAAAATCGGGGCAACTGCGTTCAGCAACTGCTATGAACTTGACCTCGTAACTCTTCCCTATTCTGCAACGCTGGAGAGCTCAACTTTTGGCAATGCTGCGGCAAATAACAATAATACACTGAGTCTGGCGCCAGCCGGTGGTTCCGGCGAGAAACCGGGCAAGGTAATTGTGGGGAGGGAGGAAACGCTCACGATGAGTTGTTTCAGTAAGTTTAAGCCCGAGTGCCTCTCCCTTGCTGTGACTGACCCGGATGGGGATCCGAGTGACCCAAACAGCAATATGTTGAAAGAGGAGGGCCCCAAAAACGACTATATCGGTGTGAGCGGAACCGGTTCTTCCGTGACTCTGACCGGGAAAAAACTGGGGGGGACAAAAATAAAAGTGACGGCCACGGCTGACCTGAAAAAAGCGACATATAACTACAGCAGCGTTATGCTCAGTATCTCCCAGAATTATGATATCTCTGTGGAGGAGCTTGCGGTAGAGACATTGAAATTTACAGGGAGTATTGTCAAACAGGAAAATGGGGAGAATGTCGTGGATCTGAGAGCAGGTGCATCGGCGACGGCACTTAGTTTTGAGTATGATCCGAAAGATCCGACGGTTGATATTGTGCCCTCTGTGGACGATACGAATGTTGCCGTGATCGACGGCGAGCCGACGATCACAAATGGGAAGTGCTCGAATCTGAAAATAAAACCGGTTGCACCGGGAAGCACGACTCTCCGGATTAAGGCTGGTACAAAGGAGTGGACCTGTCAGATTTTTGTGAGAGCATATGCGAGCTCGGCGAAGTTATCCTGTGAGGCAGGAAAAACAGTTACCAGCAAGGTGGCTGCGCCGGGAGAGACATTCCAGCTCTATCCGACCATTAATTATTCGGACGCATCTTATGCAAATGCGCCGGATGGCTTTAAGGAGTCCTGTACATTTACCTCAAATAAAAAAGAGATAGCAGATGTGGATGAAAACGGGCTTGTCACTGCCAAGGCTGTGGGAAGTGCGACAATTACAATGAAACTCAGCCTGTCCGGGAGAACGGCAAGTTTTTCTGTCACAGTGAAAAATGGGGCGTCCAGTTCAAACGGCAGCAATAACAGTAACAGTACAGGTTCATCGGCGAATAAGAATGGCGGGACTTCCGGGGGCACATCTGGCACGAAATTGAATGTGAAAGCTCCGGGCAAGGTGAAGATTTCTGCTAAAAATAAAAAGAAGAAATCAATCAAGGTGACATGGAAAAAGATTTCCGGCGCCTCCGGCTACCAGGTTTCTTACGGACTGAAAAAGAATTTCAAGAAGGCAAAGAAAAAGACAACGACGAAGACTTCTTATACGATAAAGAAACTGAAAAAGAAAAAGAAATATTATGTGAGAGTCCGCGCCTATACGTTGTCGGGCAGCAAGAAAGTGTACGGCAAGTGGAGCAGTGTGAAAAAGGTGAAAGTAAAGAAATAGTGATCGGAAAACCGGGAGAGTGTTATGCAGAGCATAAAAGAGATAAAACTCCTGTTTGAGCACGCGGAAAAAGAGCAGTGGGATGCTCTTTTTTCGCAGTTTAAGGATGATGAGCGGACAGGGGTACAAAAGATTATTGAGAGATACAGGAAAAAACAGGAGGCGTTCTGGCAGGAGCAGGAGCGTCTGGAGAAAATGCTGGAATTTGAAAAAAAATATGGGGATACGTTTCACTGTATCTGCGGCATTGATGAGGCGGGGCGCGGCCCTTTCGCGGGCCCGGTTGTGGCGGGGGCAGTTGTTCTCCCTCCCGGCCTGACGATCCAGGGGCTGAACGACTCGAAAAAGGTCAGCCCGAAACGCCGGGAAGAACTGTATGAGGAGATCCGGGAAAAGGCAGTCAGTTTCGGCATTGGCATATGCTCTCCCGCCCGTATTGATGAGATCAACATTCTGCAGGCGACCTATGAGGCGATGAAATATGCGGTGGAAGATCTGTCTGTGGTGCCGGATCTTCTCCTTGTAGATGCTGTGACCATCCCACAGATCCCGGTGAGGCAGGTGGGGATCATTAAAGGGGATGGGAGAAGTCTCTCAATTGCCGCTGCCAGCATTATGGCTAAGGTGACAAGGGACCGGCTGATGGAGGAATATGCGCAGTTGTATCCAGAATATGGTTTTGAGAGAAATAAGCGATACGGCTCGGAAGAGCACATTGCCGCGCTGAGGGAAAAGGGACCGTGTCCGATCCACAGAAGTACATTTATCCATAGTTACGTGAGGTGATTTTTTGGCGGAGAGGAAAGAAAAAAAACAGGCGGTTGCGCTGGAGTATGCCCCCGGCGACAAGGCGCCGAAAGTGATTGCGACAGGACAGGGCATATTGGCCGAAAAGATCATTGATGTGGCGAGAGAGGCGGATGTGCCGATCCACAAGGATGAAAAATTAGCGCGCACGCTCTCTGTTCTGGATATCGGCGAATACATTCCCCAGGAATTGTATTCTATCGTTGCGGAGATCCTTGTATTTGTGGAAGGAATGGATAAGATCCAGGATAAGATCCATGGCAGATCGTAGAGGTCCAGACTCCACTGCGCTGTGAAAAGTAACTGTTTTTATACAGATAATGAGCGATTGTTTTTGACTACAGAGGGAACTCTGTGGTACAATGATGTGACAGATTTTTTATGCGCGAAAGATATGCGCAAGTGGAGGATGACATGGGAAAACCAATTCTTGCAATCGTGGGACGACCAAACGTAGGAAAATCGACTTTGTTTAATACGCTGGCGGGAGAGAGGATTGCCATCGTAAAGGATTATCCGGGAGTGACCAGAGACCGCATTTACGGGGATATGGAATGGCTTGACCATTCTTTTTCCATGATTGATACCGGCGGTATTGAGATGGACGCAAAGGATGGGATGCTATCCCACATGAGGGAACAGGCGGCGATCGCTATTGAGACTGCGGATGTGATCTTATTTCTTGTGGATGTGCGGCAGGGACTTGTGGACGCGGATTATAAAGTGGCAGATATGCTCAGGCGATCGGGCAAGCCGGTTGTCCTTGTAGTCAACAAAGTGGACAATATGGAAAAATATATGCCGGATGTCTATGAATTTTATAATCTCGGTATCGGAGAGCCCCACCCGGTCTCGGCCAGCTCGAAACTCGGTCTCGGTGATATGCTGGATGCTGTAGTGGAGCAGATCGCCCCGGAAAAGTTTGAGGAGGAAGAGGATGAGCGCCCGAGGATTGCCGTGGTGGGCCGCCCGAATGCGGGGAAATCTTCCCTTATCAATAAGATGCTGGGTGAAAACCGCGTGATCGTGTCAGATGTGGCAGGTACAACCAGAGATGCCATTGATACAGAAATATCTTATCAGGGAGCGGAATATATTTTTATAGATACGGCAGGGCTGCGCCGCAAGAGTAAGATTAAGGAAGATATCGAGAGATACAGCATTATCCGGACGGTTGCCGCCATTGAGCGGTCGGATGTGACGGTTCTCATGATTGACGCGACGCAGGGCGTGGCAGAACAGGACGCGAAAATTGCCGGTATCGCCCACGACCGCGGAAAAGGACTGATCATCGCAGTAAACAAGTGGGACGCCATTGAGAAGGATAACCACACAGTCAGTGAGTTCAAGAGGGATATACAGAATGTGCTGTCCTTTGTTCCCTACGCAGAGATTATTTTTATATCTGCGCTGACGGGCCAGCGGGTCATGAAGATTTTTGATCTTTTGGACGTTGTGATCCAGAACCATGCAATGCGGGTACAGACTGGTGTTCTGAATGAGATTCTGACAGAGGCAGTCGCCATGCAGCAGCCGCCGTCGGATAAGGGGAAACGCCTGAAGATTTTTTATATGACGCAGGTCAGCACAAAACCGCCGACTTTTGTAATATTTGTGAATAAAAAGGAATTGATGCATTTTTCTTATCAGAGGTATATTGAAAACCGGATCCGGGATACCTTTGGCTTTTCCGGTACGCCAATCCGCATGTTTATCAGGGAAAGAAAGGAGAGGGAGTAAAGAAGGATGATGAGTGACATACTATTAGCAATGGGATTGTGTCTGGCGGGCTATTGTTTCGGATGCTTTTCTACCGGATACATTGTCGGGCGCATGAGTGGCCACGATATCCGTGCGGAGGGGAGCGGTAATATCGGCACCACTAACGCACTCCGGACGCTGGGGGCCAAAGGCGGGGCGATCACTTTTGGCGGCGATATCCTCAAGGCATTTATACCGACATTTTTTGTCCGGCTGGTACTGTGTCCGCTGATGGGATATTCACCGGAGACGACTTATCTGATGACGCTGGTCGCCGGGCTCGGCGTTGTGATCGGCCATAATTTTCCGGTGAACCTCCATTTTAAAGGGGGGAAAGGCATAGCGGTGTCAGCGGCAGTTATTGTCGCGTCGTCCACAAATTCCATCATCGGATGGGTCATGATAGGGATCGGCCTGGCGCTGTTCATCGGAATTGTTGCTGCCACCCGCTATGTGTCGCTCGGATCGCTGGCTGTGGTATGGTATTTTCCGATCTATACCTGTATCATGTACCGGGGAACCCGGCAATTTATTTTTCTTCTGATCCTGTCGCTGGTTTTTACAGCGCTGGCATATGTGAAACACGCAGGCAATATAAAGAGGCTTTTAAATGGCACAGAGCGCAAGCTCTTTGAGAAAAAGAAACAAGGAGAACAAAAAGGATGAAAAAAGTTAGTTTTTTGGGGGCTGGGAGCTGGGGAACAGCACTTGCTGTTTTGTGTGCAGGAAATGGACACAAGGTTACACTGTGGTCTAAGATACAGTCAGAGATTGATATGTTAAAAGAGCACAGGGAGCACATTGACCGTCTGCCGGGGGTGAAACTTCCGGATTCTGTTGAGATTGAGTACGATCTGGAGAGGGCATGTACAGACCAGGATATTATTGTCTGTGCCGTTGCCTCGCCTTTCGTGCGCTCCACAGCGCAGCTTGCGAAACCATTTATCCGCAAAGGGCAGATTATTGTCAATGTCGGCAAGGGGATTGAGGAGAAGACACTTATGACGTTGTGCCAGGTTCTGGAGGATGAGCTGCCGGAGGCGGACGTGTGCGTCTTGTCTGGTCCGAGCCATGCAGAGGAGGTCTCTAAAGGACTTCCTACTACAGTTGTAGTCGGGTCGAAGTCGAGAGAGACAGCCAGGTTTGTCCAGGATGTTTTCATGGGCGGCAATTTCCGCGTCTACACCAGCCCGGATATGGTGGGGATCGAGCTTGGCGGCGCACTGAAAAATGTGATCGCTCTCGCTGCGGGCATCCTTGACGGCATGGAGATGGGGGATAACACAAAGGCGGCGCTGATGACCCGCGGTATTGCGGAGATTTCCCGCCTCGGCCTCGCGCTTGGCGGGAAGATAGAGACATTCAGCGGACTCTCCGGCATAGGGGATCTTATTGTAACTTGTACGAGCACCCACAGCCGCAACCACAATTGCGGTTATCTGCTCGGAAAGGGAAAGACACTGGCAGAGGCCAAGGACGAGATCCGGCAGGTGGTAGAGGGCGTCAACTGTGCAAGGGCGGCTATGTCCCTGGCAGATAAATACAATGTGACAATGCCAATTGTAGAACAGATTAATGAGGTTCTCTTTGAGGACAAGCCCGCTGCCGCAGCTATGAAAGATCTGTTGGAAAGGGATAAGGTGAGTGAGTATAAGACACTGACATGGTAGAAGTTTGTTCTTGCACTTTTTTTGCGCAGGATTTATAATAAATGTATATTATTATTTTGAAAGGAGCGTGTACATATGTACAATAGTAAAAAGGCCAGACGACTGGCAGCTTTCGGGCTGGCGGCAGCTCTGGCACTCACTACTGCACTTGTCCCATCCGGGGATGCCAGTGCAGCCAGCGCAAAAAAGGTGAAAAAAGTTGTACTGAAGATTGGCAAAAAAAAGGTAACGAAAAAGACTTATACCCTCAAAAAGGGAAAAAAGGAAACGATCAAAGTGGTGGTCACACCTTCAAAGGCGAAGAAATCCGTCAGCTTTAAGTCAAGCAAAAAGTCAGTTGCTACTGTGACGAAGAAAGGAAAAGTAACCGCCAAGAAAGCGGGGACTGCCAAGATTACGGTTACAGTAACCGGAAAAAACAAGAAGAAGAAATCTACCTGGGTAAAGATTAAGGTAAAGGCTGCGGGCAGTGGTGGAACAACTGCTACTCCGACACCGGGAACCGGCAGCGCTACTCCCACGCCTCCAGCGACGGCAACGGCTACTCCTACGCCTCCAGCGACGGCGACGGCAACCCCTACACCTCCAGTGGCGGCAACGCCAACTCCGACACCAAAGCCGACTCCGAATTACAATAATAAGCCGTTTGAGTACAAAAAGGAAATGAACCCGGTTTCCACAGTAGATAACGAGACCGGAGAGTACATTTATGGCGGCGATCCGGCGGCTTTTGTGGAGGGAGATACTCTCTGGCTCTACACAGGGCACGATGTGGCCGCAGATGAAAATTATTCCATCCCGGAATATCTCTGTTATTCGACGAAAGATTTAAAGAACTGGACCTATCACGGTGTTGTTATGAAGATGACAGATGTATCCTGGGGTGATGATAATGCTGCATGGGCAGCTCAGGTCACAAAATATGGGGATAAATATTATATGTATTTCTGCTCCTGGGATAAAACAGATTCAGGAAAACAGTCAATCGGTGTGGCAGTGGCAGATTCGCCAGCCGGGCCATTTATTGATAAGGGAACTCCTATTGTAAAGGGGTCTGCCACTACGGATGAAACTTCTGCATGGAATGATATTGACCCCACTGTGTGGATTGAAAAAGATGACAAAGGGGTTGAGCACCGCTATCTGGCCTGGGGCAATGGCAGGTATTATATTTGTGAATTGAATGAAGATATGGTTTCTGTCAAGGATCTGGACGGCGACGGGAAGATAACGATGGGGGCAAAAGCCGACATCCGCAGCCAGTCACCAGTCAGTGCTAATTATACAGAGGCACCGTGGCTGTACCGCCGCAAGGATAAGGACGGAAATCCGACAGGAAAATATTATCTGTTCTATGCCTATATGTTCAATGAAGAAATGGCCTATTCGACTACGGATGACTTGATGAGCGGCAGCTGGAAATTTGGAAGTGTTCTGACGGAACCAACTTCAACTTCTGATACGAATCATATGTCTGTTGTTGATTTCCTTGGTAAAACCTGGTTTATTTATCACAACGGCGCTCTTCCGGGAGGGAGCGGACACCGCAGATCGGTATCCATTGCAGAAGTTACATTTAATGAGGATGGAAGCATCCAGCCTATTCCGGAGACAGCAGCAGGTCCGTTCGGCACGAAGAATAAGATCTACACATCGGATAAAAAGGCGATCGCCCATGAGCATTACAGAAATTCAAATGCGACTGCAGATTATCCTTATACAAATGTTGCAGTGGGAACGATAACGAAAGATGTGACGGAAGCGGATCAGCAGTGGGTGATGACGCCGACTTTTTATAAGGCAGCATCGGGAGAGGACACGGCGGATTACGTTTCCATCCAGTCAGAAAATAAACAGGGCTTGTATCTGACAGCGACGGATGACAACCGTGTCGTATTGGCGCAGAATGCGGATACATCGACAGCAAAGCAGCAGGAAATGGCGAAAAAACAGACCTTTAAAAAGGTGGCTGGACTGAATGACGCCGCTGATGGTGTATCATATGAAAGTGTGGCTAAACCCGGCAGGTACATTACTGTATTTGAGGGAAAATTGTACCTGACAAAGGGAACCCACAAGACTGCCAGTACATTTTACATTGATAATCCGCCTACAGAGGAAAAGACAGAGACCGGTGAGTTCGGTACCACAGCTGCACTGGCAAATCTTGAAGTTGAAGGTTTTGATACTACAGCTGTGAACAATGATTTTAAAGTGGCTGTTCCATATACGACAGCAAGTGTTTCTGTCACTTTCACAATGCAGGATCCGAAATGCGTTATGTTGATTGATGGCGGTATGTATGAGGAAGATACGACACTTGAATTCCCAAGCAGTAAGGGCAAAGTGGACATCATTGTATATGCGGAGGACCGCGTGGCGAAACAGGAATATTCACTTATTATTGAAAAAGATTACAGTGCGCTGACAATTGGGAAAAAACCAGTGAAGATTTTTGATTTCGAGGACTCGGCAGACGGTGCTGCTGCTGTTACAAAAGCACTTAAACCAGAGGTTGTCAAGAATCCGGCATATAGCTATAAAGAGGGTGTAAACGGCGGCAAAGCGATTTCTCTTCCTGGTTCATATGGCATGAAACTGCTGGATACAAAGGATGTTGTCGGCGATACTTATTCTGTTTCGTTCTGGATGAAACCGACAACTCTTGGCGGGGCTGTTGATCCTGTTCTGGCAGGAGGAACATTTGATCCGCAGAAATGGTTTAATGTGACTGCCACAAGCCGTGGAATGTGGTCTCATGATAATGGGACATGGATTGACTCCGCCGCACCGAGTAGTTATTTCACTGTCGGAGAATGGCAGCAGGTAGTCCTTACAGTAGATGGATCTAAGCCAGGAAAAAATAATGCTGGTGGTGATAATGCGGCGACATCCCTGGCGAAACTCTATCTGAACGGAGAACTTGTCCAGACAGGCCAGGTGGCAAAATCTGCGCTGTCATCCGATGAGGCAGCTTTGTATTTCGGTGTAAATGGCTGGGATGCTTACTTCAATGGTGCAGTGGATGAGATCATGGTATTTGACCGTGTTCTGAGCGAGGATGAAATTTTTGCTGTTGCAGATCATTATATCACGGCAAAAACAACTTTCGCTGAACAGTAACAGAAAAGATCTCTGACTGGAGGAGCATCCAATGAAAAAACAGGATTATCTTTCCTGGGACCAGTACTTCATGGGAATTGCGGAATTGTCCTCCATGAGGAGTAAAGATCCCAACACAAGTGTCGGCGCATGTATCGTCGGCGATGACAATAAAATACTTTCCGTTGGCTACAATGGCATGCCCCGGGGATGTTCGGACGACGAATATCCCTGGGAGCGTGAGGATGAAGATGCCTTGCGCACAAAATATCTCTATGTCTGTCATGCAGAGTTAAATGCACTTTTGAATTATACAGGCACGAATCTCGAGGGGGCAAAGATATACACTACCTTGTTTCCCTGTAATGAGTGCACAAAGGCACTGATTCAGTCGGGGATTAAGGAAGTTATTTACAGAGAGGATAAATATCCGGATACCCCTTCGGTCATTGCAGCCAAACGGATGATGAAATCTGCTGGCATTTCTTACCGGTCATATACTTCTGCCGGGCGGGAAGTGCAGTTGGAACTATAACAGTTCCTAAGAAAAGGGACGGTCTGCGCCGCAGAATTGTTGTGGCGTAAACCGCCCTTTTTTTCGTCCAGACAACAGTTGATTTTTTGTTTTCCACTGTGTAAAATAATAGTTGTAACAAGGGGAGA
>CANRMO010000059.1 GCA_947631755.1 uncultured Lachnospiraceae bacterium
CAACAGCTGACGTTAGTCGAGTACTTTGGAATCGGGGCGTTCGGGTGATGGGTAATTAAAAAATGGGGAAACTCAATCTGGAAACTCTGTCACTCTGGAACTGGGCTAGCGGGATTCGAACCCACGAATGCAGGAGTCAAAGTCCTGTGCCTTACCGCTTGGCGATAGCCCAAGATTAAAATATTTTTTTAAAGGAGAAAAGGGCGGTTAATAAGACGCCCTTTTCTCTATAAATAAAGGTGGGTAATGGGATTCGAACCCACGGCCTTCAGAGCCACAATCTGACGCGCTAACCAACTGCGCTATACCCACCATAATGGTGTCTGCCCGGAAACCGGACATCCACAAAACGTGTCAGGAGGGATTCGAACCCCCGACCCACGGCTTAGAAGGCCGTTGCTCTATCCAACTGAGCTACTGACACAGAATTGTATACGGATAAACAGCTGCGAAAAAGTGGACAAGAGCGGGTGATGGGAATCGAACCCACGTATCTAGCTTGGAAGGCTAGTGTTCTACCATTGAACTACACCCGCGTGGTCAATTTTTATGCCCTTCCAGGACGCTTGGCAGCTGTCTGCGCGACAGTTTGTCAAAATCGGGGTGACAGGATTTGAACCTGCGACCTCTTGATCCCAAATCAAGCGCTCTAGCCAAGCTGAGCCACACCCCGCCCTGGCAGTATTCCGCATAAATGCGCCACAAATTCATGACGCAACACTTATTATATTATAGAATCTGTGCCTTGTCAACAAATTTTTCCGACACATAAAAATGAACCATAACCCCGCCATCAAAACAAATCAGGAATGATCTCATCCAGCGCCGCCATCAGCCGCTCCATCTGGGCGTCTGTTCCAATCGTTATGCGGAGATATTCCTTAATCCTCTCCCCGCTAAAATGCCGCACAAATATTTTTCTCTCCCGAAGCTGCTCAAAGAGATACTCGCCAGACATTTCCGGATGGCGCGCAAAGAGAAAGTTCGCCTGGGACTCCATAACCTGAAATCCCCGCTTCTCCAGCTGGCCTTTTGACCACGCCCTCGTATCCATCACCATGCGCAGATGTTCCCGGAAATACTCCTCATCTTCCAGAGAGGCAACGCCGACAGGTACGGACGCCCGCGTCATCGGGTAGGAATTGATAGACTCCTTCACATCCCCCAGCGCCTGGATAAGACGCTCATTTCCCATGGCAAAACCAATCCTCATTCCCGCCAGCGCGCGTGACTTTGAATACGTGCGCACAACGAGCAGATTCTCATAGCGGTCAAGAAGCGGCAGAACCGTCTCCCCGCCAAAATCCACATAAGCCTCATCTGCGATAACGATCACATCCTGGTTCGCGCGCAGGATCTCCTCCATCTGCCCCCGCGCGAGGCCGATGGATGTAGGTGCATTCGGGTTGGCGATGACAACGCCGCCATTTTCCCTCCTGTAATCCTTCGGCCGGATGCGGAAATTTTCATCTAACGGCGGACACTCGTAAGGAATCCGGTACATGGCCGCCCAAACCGGATAAAAGGAGTACGTCACATCCGGGAACAGGATTGGCCTGTCCGAATTAAAAAAGGTCTGGAACGCGATTGAGAGCACATCATCCGAACCGACCCCCACAAAAACCTGCCCCTCCCGGAGACCGTAATATTTCTCAAGGGCACGCACGAGATCGCCGGACACCGGGTCCGGGTACAGCCCGAACCGCCCGAAGTCCACGGCGCAGTACGCCTCATAGACTCCCGGCGACGGCGGATACGGATTCTCGTTCGTATTCAGCTTGATCACATCTCCTGTCTGCGGCTGCTCCCCCGGCACATAGGGGGACACTTTTCGTATATTTTCTTCCCATTTTTTCATGCTGATCTCCGTCTCATTCTGTTTTCCATTTCGCAAAAGTGAATTTTTTCCATGTATATTATATATGGCGGGCTGCCATAAGTCAATTTCGTGTTATCTGGCCCCGGTTTTGAACGAATCCGGCGGACCTACTGCTCTGTCAGGCTGGCATAGGCGTCCACTGTCCCAAACCCCCACTCAATATTGGGCGAGGGCACTCCTCTCGGCCTTGCCCCCCGGATAAAAATCTCCCGGAGCGTGATACCAGTTACTCCTGTCTCCCGATACCGCTCCATAAACAGCGCCCCAATCCCGGCGGCCAGTGCTGTAGCCACACTGGTACCGGTCATAGTCCCGTACCGCCCCCGCGGATACGGCCCGATCAGCTCCACCCCCGGCGCCATCACTTCCGGTTTCACGTCGCCCTGGGTGGTAAAGCCTCTTCCCGCCTGGATATAGAGGGAGTTTGTAGAGGCGCTGTAGGCAGAAATCGTGATCAGATCGGCCCCCGTACCCGGATTACAGATTGTAATATCCGGGGAGGGGTCAAGAAATACCACTTCCTGTTCGAGAAACTGGCTGATTGGCAGCCAGATATGGAAATTGGGATTTTCACTTCCAAAATGTGTGCGGATCTTCCAGATACCGGTCTTGGGAGAGAGAAACCGGAACACGACCACCTGTTCTCTGGTACGCTCCTGAGAGATGCCAAAGACAATTTCCACCTCTGTATCTTCCTGGATAAAGCGGTGGGTCTGCCGGACACCAGACACCGCTCTGATTCCATTGACCTCCTGTCCGCTGGGTGAAACAAGATCCAAAAGGAGCGTCCCCGGCGTCCTCCACCAAAGCTGGGCCATAAATCCTATCATGCTGCGCCCTACATTGATATTGATTACGTCATCTTTCTGCTGGATCCAGTGATGGTGCCTGGCATTCCCCTCATTGCCGACACAGGCAAACATTCCAATCCCCTTATAAGCCGTATAGCGGTCCATATAGGCCGTTAGATTGGAGGCGCCGCTGTGATTGCCCATATTGCTCCCCATGCCGATACAGATAACGATTGATCTGCGCACAGAAGAAGCTACATCCAGCAGATAGGCGATACCCGCCATGATATCGTCTTCCTGGTAGGCCGGCTCCCCCTCTGCGATCCGGTAATAATCGCGGTAACTCTGCTTTGCCTGCTTACACTTTACCATCACAATGTCGGCCAGGGGCGCGGCGCCGGAAAATCCCTGTTCCCGGTTCTCATTTCCCGCAGCCACCCCCGCCAGAAATGTCCCGTGCCCCACCTCGTCTAGCTCCGGCACTATCTCTAAGGGATTATCACTGGCAAGAGCCTCATTTAAAGTTTCGCGGTCATAGACCTGGCCATAGGGAAAGTGCCCGGTTCCCGGCCCGTCCTGCCTCGTCTGGTCCCAGATCGCCAGAATGCGGCTCGTGTTATCCGCATTGCGGAACGCCTCATGTGTGTAATCAATTCCCGTATCCACAAATCCAATCAGTATCCCCTGGCCATAGAGGTCAAGATAGGGCTGTCTGCGGATGCGGAGCACCCCGCTGGCCTCCAGCGCCTCCTCATTCATCAGCCCGTATACATTCGGGATAGCCGAAAAACCATATTTCCCTATCGTCTCACTCCCAACCGACTGAACCTGCTGGTAGATCACTGCCTGCTCAGCATCAAAGGCAACATAACAGTCCGGATTATAGTACCCCCTTATAAATTCTTCACCCTGGTAATTTCCGATCATAAAACTAAGCGCATCTTCGGAATAAACAGCCTCTCTGCAATCCATACTCACACTCTCTTTACACCGTTTATTATCCAGTGTATGCAGTGCCAGACCAGGCTTATGACGCGAGGTCAGAAATTTCCCTGTCCACTCCGGTAACCAGGATTGCTGCCGCGCATGACGATCACCGGCGCGCCTTTCCCGTCAATATATGATTTTGTTATGATCACCCGGCCAATCATATCATCTTTCGGGATCTCGTACATGATATCCAGCATAAATTCCTCAATAATAGAGCGCAGGGCTCTCGCGCCGGTTTTCTTTTCGTGGGCTCTGGCCGCAATGGCGCGCAGGGCGTCCTCCTCAAATTCCAGGTCCACCTCATCCAGCTGCAGTAACTTCTGATACTGCTTCGTGATGGCATTTTTCGGTCTGGTGAGAACCTGTACCAACAGCTCTTCGTCCATCTCCTGTAGAGAAAACACAATGGGCAGACGGCCGATAAACTCCGGGATCAGCCCGTATTCCCGTATATCTTCTGTCTCAACTCTCGAAAAAATGTCCCGGTCATTATCGTACTTATCTTTTAGTTCGGAGCCGAATCCCATCGTTCCCTGTTTCGTGAGCCGCCTTTTAATGATGTCCTCCAAACCGGGAAACGCGCCGCCGCAGATAAACAGAATATGACTTGTATTCACGGTAGTCATGGGCACCATCGCGTTTTTATTAGACGCGCCCACCGGCACTTCAACATCAGCGCCCTCCAACAATTTCAGAAGAGCCTGCTGGACCGATTCGCCGCTCACATCGCGGGTGTTCGCGTTCTGCTTTTTCGCAATCTTATCAATTTCATCAATGTAGACAATGCCCCTCTCCGCGAGCTCTACATCATTGTCCGCATTGGATAAAAGTTTAGAGATCACGCTCTCCACATCATCGCCGATATACCCGGCTTCTGTCAGCGCCGTCGCATCGGTGATCGCCAGCGGCACCTGCAAAAGCCTCGCCATCGTCTTTACCATAAATGTTTTTCCGCTGCCCGTGGGCCCCAGCATGAGCATATTGGATTTCTCGATCTCTATGCTGTCGCTGTCTGCCCTCTCCTCAGAGAGCACGCGCTTATAGTGATTGTAGACGCCAACAGCCAGAACTTTTTTCGCCTGCTCCTGGCCGACTACATACTCATCCAGGTTTCCCTTTATAACATGAGGCGCGGGAAGCCGGGCGATATCCAGTACCGCTTTCTCTTTCTTTTCCTTTTTCTTTGCTTTTACCCCATGGCGTTCCTGGAACTCCCTGGGCGGTTCCATGCTCATGGAACCCAGATTGATAAACTCCAGTCCCGGAAATTTCGTGACCCCGCTGGCCTCAATCTGATCGAATGTCTTTTGCATGCAATCCGAACAGATCGTAATATTATTGGGGATCGTAATCATTTTGGGGACGCGGCTCTCCGGCCGGTGGCACAGATAACACACCTTTTCATAGTTATCGCTGTCACCGTTTACACCGGTATCGCCACCCTGGCTCTCTACAGGGTTGTTCTTATTTTCCTCACTCATTTCCTCTTCCTTCCACTACACCGCTATACAGATAAACAACGCGGTCAATAAGTCCCTCTCCACGGATACACCTGGGAGTCATCCTGGCTTTCAAATCCATTCTCGTTGTCAAAATCATAGCCGTTTCCCTGTTCCCTGGAATCATCGCTGTCTGAATCATCTTCCAGGCTGTCCAGCGTATCTTTGCTCTTGAGGGTAACTTCCACTTTTTTGTCCTCATACTCACCGTCATTGCTCCGCTTGACGGTGACAGTGATCTTTGTCCCCACTTTCGTATTATTCACGATCTCCTGGACCTCACTGATCGTCTTTACTTTGCGGTTATCAATGGCTGTAATCACATCCCCCTGCTTGATACCTGCCTTATAGGCGGCTCCTGTGTCTGACACAGCGGCCACATAAACTCCTACCGGAATACCGTACGTTTCGCTCACGGTCTCGTCAATGGTCCTGCCCGTAATGCCCAGATAGCCTTTTTCCTCATCTTTCAGCACAGTGCGGTCCATCAGGTCATTGATGACAGAAACGGCATCACTCATAGGGATAGCATAACCCATGCCCTCCACGGTAGTCTCGCCAAAAGAAAAATACTTCGATGAATTTATGCCAATCACATTTCCATTTGTATCAATGAGAGCGCCACCGCTGTTCCCCGGATTGATGGCGGCGTCAGTCTGGAGCAGGATCTGGGTTGTCCCCGGCCCTGAGGATGTGTCGGAGGAAGTAACCTCACGGTCTTTCGCACTGAGGTAGCCCACAGTCACAGACTGGCCGTATCCCAGTGCATTTCCGATCGCAATTACCATCTGGCCGACCCTGGCGTCATCCGAACTTCCGAGAGAGGCTACTTTTATACTCTTTTTCGTACTCTCTTTGAGATCGCTGAGTTTGACGATCAAAACCGCCAGATCGTTGGACTCGCTTGTTCCTTTCACCTCTGCAACCACGGATTCCCCGTCATTAAACTGGACAGAGATTTTGTCTGCCCCGGCCACAACGTGGTTATTTGTCACGATCAGCAGCTGGTCATTATCCTGTTTCACGATAAAACCTGAACCAGCTCCCTCTGAAGAGTAAGTCTGTCCGAAATAAGATTTCTGGGTTTTCTCCGTGATCGCCACAATCGACGGCATAACCTGCTCAACGATCCCGGACACATCAGAAACGCCAACTGCTCCGCCGGACACCACCGATATCGGGGCACTGATCCCGGAAGTATCCACCTGGCCGATTGACCCGGAATCTTTTTTGCCCACGCCAAACAGCTTTGTCACGCCAAAGAAGCAGACAGCCGCAACCGCACCGAATACAACAGCACTGAGGATAATCCTGGGAAATCCCATCCCCCCTCTGTGCTCCTTTTTCGGTTTCGGCGCTTTTTCTCTCCTCAGCGCATCTGTATTCTGAAAACGATAAGTATTGTCACCGGAGGGCATTGGCTGCGGATCCGGCTGGCTGTATGCCGTTTCCTGATACTGCTGGCTCTGCTCCTGCTCAGAAGAACCCTGCTGATACTGCTGGCTCTGCTCTGCGGCAAAACTTCCGGCACTCCCCATCTCCGGCTCTCCGCTTCCCGCTTTTGTCACATCCTGCATCACAAATCCCGTACCCTGCGTCATATTATTTTCGTCCATGAGATACATCCTTTCTTCATAAGTTGATATTATTATAATAACCAAATGTGTTTAGTTTGTGAAGAACAATTTCTGTCATTTTAAAATTTTATTGTGATTTGTCATAAAATGGTATATACTATCAAGGAAACGGGAATAAGCACAAATGTGAGAAACAGAAAGGAAGGTATCATTTTGATCAAGGGAAATCAAAAACTTCTGAATCTTTTTCGAATACTAATCGATACAGCAATCATCATCGGTTCCTTTTACGGCGCCTACTATCTCCGTTTTGCGGACAACAGCCCACTGATCGTATATGAGCTGATCCGTGAACCCGTGGGGATATACGGATCTGTACTGGACTACACGCGGATCCTCTTTATGCTGATCCCCTGCTATCTTCTGTCCTATTACTTTTTCCATTTATACGATCCCAAGCGGGTGACAAGCCGGAAATCCGTACTGCTGAATATCATAAAATCAAATATTGTCGGGATCTTATACTGTGTTGCCTTTCTTTTCTTTTACCGGAACGGAAGCTACGCCAGACTTTTTATCGGAATTTTTGTCGTACTGAACTGCTTCACAGACATGGTATTCCGCTTTTCTATGACGACGATCCTGCGCAAGATGAGACGAAAAGGATTCAACCAGAAACATGTGCTCCTGGTTGGATACAGCCGTGCCACGGAGGGCTATATCGACCGTCTCTTAGCCCACCCCGAATGGGGATTTCGCATCCACGGTATACTCGACAATCACAAACCAATGGGCATGATCTACCGGAATGTCCACATTATCGGCCGCATCGATGAACTGGAAAAAATGCTCTCCGACAACGACTACGATGAGATTGTTATCACACTGGGGCTGAGCCATTACAACATACTGGAACAAATCGTGGCCTGCACGGAGAAATCCGGCGTACACACAAAATTTGTGCCCGACTACAACAACATTATCCCCACAAAGCCGTACACAGAGGATCTGGACGGCTTACCTGTCATACATGTCCGCATGGTGCCGCTGAGCATTTCTTTCAACCGCTTTGTCAAGAGAGCATTCGATATCATTGGCTCCATTTTCCTGATCCTGCTGTTCTCTATCCCTATGCTGGTCATTTCTATCCTTGTAAAGACCTCCTCGCCGGGGCCGCTCATTTACAAGCAGGAGCGGGTCGGCCTGCACAACAAGCCATTTAAAATGTTTAAATTCCGCTCGATGGAAACCCAGGAGGCATCTGCTGAAAAACAGGCGTGGACAGTCAAAAATGATCCCCGCGTCACACCGATCGGCAAATTTATCCGCAGGACAAGCCTGGATGAAACGCCCCAGTTCTTCAATGTTTTGAAAGGGGATATGAGTCTGGTAGGTCCGAGGCCGGAGCGCCCATTCTGGGTGGAAAAGTTTAAAGAAGAGATCCCCCGTTATATGATCAAACACCAGGTGCGCCCGGGTATCACTGGCTGGGCACAGGTCAACGGATACCGCGGCGACACATCCATCCGCCTGCGGATTGACTGTGATCTGTATTACATCGAGAACTGGACGTTTAGCCTGGATCTGAAAATCCTGCTCTTAACTGTGTTTAAAGGTTTTGTCAACAAAAACGCCTATTGATCCCCAAATTCTCTCATATATTTCCGATAGCGCAGCGGCAGCATCTGCCGCTGTAAGTCTCTGTTGATGCGCTCTTTGACCGCAATAGTATCCACAAATAATTTCCACAGCTTCTGCATGCTCTCTTCCTCGGCAGAATATGTCAGTGCCAGTCCGTCCAGATCGGCTTCTTCCATTAAGGCGTACAGGCATCCCCCGTCTCTTTTGTGTATTAGCACATTTTCGTGCACGGTGTCGGCGATCACCCAGTCCTCGCCGGAAAACCGGTCGGCAAAATGCCCGGCCAGATAGGGCAGCACATTATTCTTTGGGTTGATCCTGGCAAACAATATGCCGTTCTCCAGCTCTTCAAACCGCAGAAATTCGACAAAAAAATGAGCCTCATTGTTTGTGTTTCTCTCCAGTTCAAACAGCGTCTGCATAAACGGGGCTGTCAGGTGCTGCATCACCCGGCCGCCCACAGCGAGCCCCTCAATGATAAAGCGGTAAATCGCATCTGCCTTTTCCGGCCGGCAGGACATCGCCGCTTTCTGCACAAAGTCATATGCCTGGCGCGAGATTTCTCTCTGAATGGTGCGCGCCACTTTCACCGCCCGGTCAAAGTCCGTCTCAACCGAAATATACCGGCAGAAAAGTTCCCGGTTAAACCCGGGGCGGTCTATGGTGATCCGGTTGTATTTATGGCCGTGTTTTTCTTCATAGGCACGATACACCGCAGAAAAAATACCCTCTATGGAATCCTCACAGAGATAGACATTTGTTTCCTCCATCGCCCCACCTCCCGTCTCATATTAATCCCCATTTCGGAGCGTTTACGCGACGAGGCGACGAGAAAATCTCCGATTTCTCGTCTGCCATCAGAGCTATTTGTGACGCTCCGGCACAAATAGCCACCCGCTTCCTGTCGTACTCCAGCTCTCTATCGGTACTATTATAACATCTCCGTGATCCGATTGCCACAATCAAATGGTGCGGAAAAGCCAGCACACCATATCCCGGGCGGACGGCCCGTAAAATTGTTGCAAAAAAACCGCAATTAACTCATAATCTGTCCTATCTTTTCATAAAAATTATTAGAATCAGGAAAGGAATGGTGCATTTATGAAAAAAATCACAGTGAGTATCCTGCTGTTTTTCGTCAGCCTGCTTGCGATACCGGCCGCCCCGTTCTGCGCACATGCGGAGGAGGCGGCCTCCGGCTCAGCAGTCAATGTCACAGCAAGATCGGCTGTCCTGCTGGATGGAAAATCCGGGGAAATCATTTTCGAAAAAGAAAAAGATACCGAACTGGTTCCTGCCAGCATCACAAAAATCATGACATTAATTCTTATTTTTGAGGCCATAGACAACGGCAAATTTTCTCTGGATGATCCGGTGACGGTGAGCGAATACGCCGCCAGCATGGGAGGGTCACAAGTATTTTTAGAACCACAGGAGACACAGACCGTCAATACGATGATCAAGTGCATAAGCATCGCCAGCGCCAACGATGCAGCTGTCGCCATGGCAGAAAAGGTGGCGGGATCCGAGGAAAGTTTTGTGAAAATGATGAATGAAAAGGCAAAAGAACTCGGCATGGTACATACTCAGTTTAAAAACTGCACCGGTCTCGACGATGATATCAGCTCTGGCCATTTTTCTTCTGCCTATGACGTTGCTCTGATGTCACGGGAGCTTGTGATAAAACATCCCCAGATTTCCAATTACTCCACCGTCTGGATGGACACCATTGTCCATAAAACAAAAAAGGGCGAGAGCAATTTCGGGCTGACAAACACAAACAAGCTGGTGCGCTATTATGACGGGATCACTGGCCTGAAAACCGGCTCCACCAGCAAAGCAAAATACTGCCTCAGCGCCACAGCCAGCCGGAATAATATAGACCTGATCGCTGTTGTCATGGCGGCGCCAGACCACAAGGTGCGCTTTACCGAGGCACAGGCTCTTCTTGATTACGGATTTGCAAACTGTAATATATATGAGGACGCTTTTGAGGACATGACTTTTGAGCCTCTTTCCGTCAAAGGAGGAATACCATCCAACATCAATGTCTATCCCCAGGAGAAATTCACCCACACATTCATCGGTGACTACGACGCGGACCTGATCGAAAAGACAGTTACATTTAACGCCATATCCCCGCCGATAAAAAAAGGCGATGAAGTGGGATCCATCGCCTATTCCTACAAGGGAAAGAATCTTGGTTCAGTGCCTCTGCTTGCCCTGCAGGATTCAGAACCGGCAAGCTATGCGGACACCCTGTTGATCTCCATCCGAAAATTTTTCCGCATACAGGCAGCATAATGTCACACCGCTCTCTGGTAGACGGGCACACTGTCCGGCATAAAAAGACGTCCTTTTAGAATAGTGCCTACCATAAGCGTGTACTCTGCCTCTCCCAATTCCTTCTGCATCAGCCGGAAAATAGAATTTTTGTCATAGACACTGGTGCTCATTCCCGTCTTCACTTTCTTTTTTCCGGCATCGAACAGAAGAAACCTCCCATTGCCGGAAGAATTCCATCTGGTCCAGGGCGGCAGTGCAGAGCCGTTCGGGTTCCCTTTTTTCATAAAATTATAGAGATAACTTCTCATCTGTCTTGTGAGAGCCTTGCGGCCGGTTTCATTTTTTTCCGAGACCGCGTCCGGCGAATACTCCGACAGCCGGTGTTTATAAGTGCCAAGAAGAAAATCTTTCGACTGTCCGTGGTAGGCGCCGGCAAATCTGCTGTAAAAGTTACTGCTCACGCCGGAAGATGTCCCCCAGTTCATGCGGAATGTATAGATCGGCTGGTGCATGGGATCGCGGCTGACCGCACGGGCCGTATCCTCAAGATAAAAACAGGACTGCAGCATGCTTCCGTAGCAGATCGCGTGTTCCAGAAAATGCTGCGGATCCGTCACATCGCGGACTGCCGCCATCTCTTCCTCCTCATAGGATTCATATTCACTCCACGCAAAAGACGAAAATTCTGTGGCATCACTCCCTATGAGGAGAGGTACCTGATTATAATCTCCGCTGGCAATCGCCTTAGCCCAGTCTTGTGGAATCACAGTCCCGTCTGTAAATCCCTGAGGGAATTTTCCCATCCGCAGATCAAATTTTTTGCACATACTGGCAACCTCACTTGTGGTCAGGCTGCGGAACAATTGGCTCAGCACCAGATCAGAAGCTGTTTTTACAAATTTCCTCGCTTCGGATTTTTCTGTAAACATCCCCCTGTCCACCAATATGGCGGCCAGTTTTTTTTCTGCGGACTTTTCGCCCTCTTCCGGTGTGCTCAGAGTAAAGCCGCCGCTTATGACAAAGGCTTTGTGGAACAGCCCCTCCATATCTTTTGAGAGAAGACACATGAGGACATCCCTCGCCCCGCCGGAAAAACCGGACAGAGTTACGTTGTCCGCGTCGCCGCCAAAATAGCCCACATTTGTCTGCACCCACAGCAGCGATTCCCTGATATCCAGAAGGGCAAAATTGCCGCTGTTTTCCTCATCCGTTCCATCCTGGAGCGCCGGATGGCTCAAAAATCCGAAAGCCCCCACCCGGAACGATACTGACACAATTACGATATTCATGGAAGAGGCCATTTTGGAAAACTTTACATTAGCCGTGCCGTTGCTGTTTCCCCCGCCGTGGAGAAAGACAAGTACCGGGAGATTCTTTTCTGTCGTATATGGGCGGTACACATTTACATACAGACAATCCTCTGTGCCCGCATACCCCCGGGCCTCACTGCCACTGTAGTGGAGTGCCTTTTTTTTCGCCTTTACCGCACTCCGGATCCCAGCCCATGAAGTGAGCGGCTGCGGAGCTCTCCACCGGTTTTCTCCGGATGTATCCGCCCCGTAAGGAAGCCCGTACCAGATCATCGTCTTACCGGACGCGGTCTTCTTTCCCCTCACTTTTCCGTAGATTGTCTTCCGCACCAGATTTGGTTTCGGCGGCTCTTTAACCGTGAAGCGGATGGAGATCATTTTCTTGTTTTTTTCTGTATAGCCAGTGATCTTCGCCGTTCCCTTCTTCACCGCTTTTATTTTCTTCCCGCTTATTTTGGCGACCTTTTTGTTATTTGACC